>CADCQO010000059.1 GCA_902803585.1 uncultured Ruminococcus sp. | reverse complement strand
GAATTCAATCTCATTCAAATATTATCACTCCTTGTCATATGTCAATCCGTATATAAAATCGTATCTGAGCCTGTATCCTGCCAATTCAGTTTCATTGTTTTCGTCAAAGAAGAGAATAAGCTTATCCTTAAGCAGATAATGCTTCTGCCATTCAGATATGTACGGTTTACATTTTTTCTCAAGCTCGGCTAATGCTTTGTCGATACACCATTTAGCTGAAAATATGCCCGGCAAACGCAATATCTGACCTGCAATATGCATACATTCTTCGTCTGTTAAATTGCCTGATAGTTTTGAATTATCAAGAAACCCTATTGTGCCGTCACTGTACAGCTTGAGTGCGAGTACCTCTATTGAGGAAGTACCATCACGGACAGAAGCTTCCGCCTGACTGTCGTTTACAGTTCTTTCAAGCAGACCGTGTATATTTCTGCAAGTTGGCTTTTTAAGTAAAAATGAACCTGCTTTTCGAACTGAAATATCTTTTTTATTTTTATAATTCTTATATTCATCGCTGTCATCAAAAGAATCATACACTTTCTGAACAAGCGGTGAAATATCATCGGGCAATGTTACAATATCCGGAATATGCTCAAGCGTTACCTTCAGAAGCCATGTACCGTATATATAACCGGAGCCGCTGTTATCATCCTCGAACTCATCTGTGAGAACATAGCAAACAGGCTGATTGAATTTATCAGGACGTTTACGTGAATGTCTTTGCAGTCTGCCAATACGCTGTAAAAGAAGATCGACAGGACAAATATCGGTTATAAGAATATCAAAGTCGATATCAAGTGATTGTTCAAGCACCTGAGTTCCTATGACAACAAACCCCTGTCTTTTTTCAGGTTTACTGTCACTGCCTATCCTTTCTAAGAGTATTTCTTCCTTTGCTGCACGGTCTTGCATAATGTACTGTGCATGGTAGAGCAAAATATTGTCGGTGATTTCATTTTTTATCAGCTTTGCGGCGGACTGTGCACGACTGACAGTATTCATGATTATGCCAACACAGCCTCCGGAGCTTACAGCACTTCGTACAATTTCAATCAGGTTTTTATAATTACACTTTGAAATATGGATAGTTTTTTTATCTGCGTTGTATGGGAGAGCTTTCTGCATGATTTTTCCACTGTCAGTCCATGTAAGCAAGGGATAGTAAATATTCTTTTCGAAAACTTCATCCGACGTTTTCTGATTAAGATACGCTCTTACAAACGACATTCTCCTTTTTGACGGCAGTGTAGCTGAAAGTAGAATAACTGGTGTATGGTATGCTCCAAGCCATTGCAATGCACGTTCGAGGTATTGATTCATATAGGCATCGTAAGCATGTACCTCGTCAATGATTATGACCTTTTCTGATAAGCCCAGGTGCAGAAGCATAACATGTCTGCGTTTAAGCGCAAGCATAAGAAGCTGGTCTACCGTAGCTACAACAAAATCAGCAAGACAGGACTTTTTACTGTCACAAAACCACGAATGAACGATAATGCCGCTGTCGCTTTCTTCCTCCGGAATACCTTTTTGTATATTTTGGAATGTTTCGTTAAGTGCAGCATTACCGTGTTGAAGCTGAACACTGTGGTAAAATTCTTCAGATTGTTTTTCAGTCCAATTTATGACTCTTGGAAAAATTCCGTTTGCAGTTGCTTGGGTCGGCAGACCAAAAAACAATCCATTCTTTTTACACTTAGAAGCTATCAGCTCAGCACAGGAAAGCGCTGCCTCTGTTTTGCCGCATCCCATAGGCGCTTCTATAATGAAGAGTCCGGGAGCAGCCGCATTTTGGGTAATCTCGATTATACATTTTTGAACAGCTATTGGTAAGAAACCAAACGTTTCTTCAAAATCCTTATCACTGTATGTATTTCTTCCGGCATTCCATTGTTCGGTAAAATTCAAATTATCCAGCGCATTAAGTGTACGTTTTTCAAAATCTATCTCATCGCCATCGTCATCAATGCTTATCAGCGGAAAAAGTTTTGTGTTGCTTGCGATCCAGTCTGCTGTTATGAGAAGTCCGCTGAGCAGCATCTGAGCCTGAGCATTGATATCAGGCAGATCTTCTATTCTGTCAAAACCTGATTTGACAAGCGCATCCTGAATCATACTATTCCATGATCCTTCGAGGTTTGAACGATTTTTATCAGTATCTCCGAAATAAACACGATAACCAACTATATCCCTCCGATTACAGGTCAGATCTTCTGCCGACTCAGCGGGTACTCCGTGGTGCGAACCAACCACTGCAGCAATACTCTCCGGGCAGCCATTGTATATAAGTATAGATTCACCGGCATAAGCGTGCGGGATATTTCTGATTTCGGTCATATCCATTCTATCGGGAATATCAAGATAATGCTTTAGCAATTGTGCACGTTGTAGAATATTAAAAGAAATTTTATACTGAAATCCGACAGTGGATTTGCCTATATCATGAACAAGAGATAAAAACAGGGCGGTCTTTTTCAGAATAGTGTTATCCAATGCACAGGAAAGAGTGATTGAATCTGAAACAAATTCATCCAGCAAATACTGAATAACCTTATATGTATCTATATGGTGTATCCAAAGGGGAAGCCAGTAAGAATGAGAAACTTCAGATTTTGCTACATACAGCTTGTTGCAGATTTCCACTATTTTCACCCCATTTACATCGAAGTTTTTTAAGATTTTTATATTTACTATATTATAAACCATTCACATGTCTGATTTCAAGATGAAAAATTTAAGTTTTTCTGTATTTTCAGAAATTGTATTGCTCTGATTATCAAAATCATTTTTTAATAATCATTCAAGGTCCTCCTTTGTCAGTTGTTTTATTTTGTTTTCTCCATCGTTGCCATCATCCTGTCGAGCAGGCTTTTCAGCATTATCAGATCTTCATCCGGTAATCGGATACAGCCGGACATTTCCTTTGGAACATGGAGTGCATCTTCTTTCAATCTTTCGCCCTTTTCGGTAAGGGCAATATAGAGCTTGTTCTCATTACCCTCAGGGCGTGTCCGTGTAACTATGCCTTGCTTTTCCAGACGTTTAAGAAGCGGAGCAAGGGTTCCCGAATCAAGGTGTACGATCCTACCAAGCTCCTTTTCTGTCATTCCGCCGTATTCCCAGAAAACCATCATTACGACATATTGGGTATAAGTCAGCCCTAATTTTTCAAGGGGCTTGCGGTACAGCCGCACGATTTCCTTCGCACAGGCATAAAGGGGAAAGCAAAGCTGATTATCAAGACGTATAGAGCTGTATTTATCAGTTATATTTTCGTTTGTCATTCCACATCATCTTCCGGTCTGAAAGCCGGGCAGCTTTCCGGTGTCCTTGGCATTTCTCCTCCGGTTATTGCTGCCTTGATCATTCCACGGTGAAGATAAAGCATGATAAGAAATATACCTGTACAAATTCCGTAAGCGTCAAATAGTAAGCGTATAGACAAAAAATCACGGGACAAGCAAAAAGCAGATCCCGTGATTTTC
>CADCQO010000058.1 GCA_902803585.1 uncultured Ruminococcus sp. | reverse complement strand
GTAACGGGAGCGGTAATATCAAACGAGTCACAATCAATCAGTGTAACAGTAGCATGGTCGGCATCTATGATAATATTGTTCGGGTTCATATCACCGATGATAACACCGTTTCTATGTACATAATCCACAACCCAAGCCAGCAAATAGGCGTACTGTACGGAGTGCTGCCATGAATAATTCGGGTAAACCTGATAGCGGATACCGTTTTTACCTGTACGGCAGATATCAAATATCTTCATTTTTGACCGAACTGCCGGCATAATGAATCCTATCATCCTTCCTCTGTCATACAGGATGTCCTGCGGCCATGCAAGACGCAGTCTGCCCTCAATCACCGGCGAAATATTGAAGGAAAGCATCGTTTTCAGCTTTCTTTCCATTGTACTGCGCTCATTTTCAGTCGCAAAATGCCCGTCCTTATAAATCTTTGCTACCTGATCGGTACTGCCCGATATACTGTAAACAATACCTTCTCCACCGGAAGCAATCTGTTTTTCCAGCGAATAGATTTTTCCGCTGCGTCCGGTATAAAATGCCATTTTTTCTTTCTCCCTTCTTATATCATATGAAATTCATTTTCTGACGGCAAAACATCCTGCAAGACACAAAGACTTTGCAGGATGTTTGTTTTTGGCCCTACACATGATGCCGTTTTGGGGTTGCCTGTGCCGTCAGATAACCTATGATGAAAACATCTTGCAGAAAGGACACAAGTTCTGATGAGCTGCAAATACATGATGCTTTCTGCAGGTTTTTAAATTAGGGTTAGGTTCAGGCATAGCATATTTCAGCAGAATCTGATTCCACTGCTCAGCCGTTGTACGTTTGGAAATCGACTGACGAATCGTTATCTGCCGATAACTGAAGGTGTTCTTGAAGGCAGTAACAATTTCGGGCGGCAGCATATTCAGCGGGGGTGCCCAAGGCGGAATTTTGCGGCCGGCAATATTGCGGAAGAAAGGAGATTCGCCATTCATAATATTGCGGTTCGTATTAAAAGCGGTTGTAGAATCCACACTTTTTCCGACCAATGCCGCACAGAACGGATCAGCATTCATCATAAGCAGCCGGAAGATATGTATCGCCAGCGAAAAGTCATCAGAAGCTGCTGTAAAGTCTGCATTTGCCACTACCACAGCACCCTGAATTTCAGGG
This sequence comes from uncultured Ruminococcus sp., assembly GCA_902803585.1. Lineage (GTDB taxonomy): Bacteria > Bacillota > Clostridia > Oscillospirales > Acutalibacteraceae > UBA1213. The sequence continues at coordinate 3,429 of CADCQO010000058.1, read as the reverse complement.
GCAAGCAGTTCTTCCATACCGACTTCACACTTGAAGCGTTCACCTGTCTGTAAGTTCTTGATATCGAAGGAATCACAGTCGATCAGAGTGACGTGTCCCTGCCTGTCCACAACGATGTTATTCATATTCAGATCACCAATGACAACACCATTGAGATGGAGATAGCACACCACCCATGACAGATTGTAAGCGTATTGAACGGCGTATTTCCATGTATAATTCGGAAACAGCTTGAGGCGATGTTTCTCGTCCTGCTCGATCTGATAGATTTTCAGTCCGCTGTCCACCTTCGGCATCACAAAGCCGACAAAGCGGTTATTGTCATCATACAGAATATCCTGCGGCCATGCGACTTTGAGAAATCCGTCTACCACAGGATTGATCTGGACGTGACTGATCATCGTTTTCAGCTTCTTTTCCAGCTGTACACCGCTGCTCTGCAGTTTTTGGGGATGATATAACTTTGCTACTGAGCCTTTGCAGTTGCTGATCTCATAAACAGCACCCTCTCCGCCATTGCCAAGCGGTGTTGTACTTAACTGGTATCTGCCTTTTCTTCCCTTGCAAATCATAATTTATAACACCTCCATAAATAACTATCAGATGCGTCATTCCTCATCCCATGAAAATAAAAAGCCGTACAGCCGTTCTCCAAAGCCCCTTTTTTTCTTCTTTTTCTCTTTTCCGTGTTCCTGTGCCGCATTCGGAGGCTCCAGTTTACGATGACAGAAACGGCATATTTCACTCAGAGGCTGCACCTCTTTGCAGTACGGACAACGCACTCTTATCTTGGCTTTGGATTTTGCAGAAGGCGGATTGCTGCTTTTGGGCGGCTCATTTGCGGGGGTGTTCTCAGGGGAAGCAGCCTGCGGAATCATTCTTTTGCCGCAGGAACGACAAAACGTTTCTCTCGCATTGCGAAAATTACAATGAGGGCAGATCAGTATAGAGGGATCCGGACGGCTTTCACGAGAAACCTGCGGTGAATGTGAAGTGCCAGATGAAATTCCGCCAACAAAGGGCGACTGTAAAGAATCGGATAACTCCGGACGTTTATTTACAACGGTGTCTTGTTTTGCTTCTTCTTTCGGCTCTTTGTCAGGGGATCGACCTGTTTCAGACACGGAACCAGCATCGACCCCCTTCTTAGGGTGGTTATCAAAAGAGGATTTTTCCAGATCGGGATACAGTGCTGCTCTTCGTTTTCTGGCGTATTCCGTACTCTGACGATTCCATTCTTCTTTGTCAAATGTGGGTATGACCGTAGTTTTCAGCTTTTCCTGATTGACAACACACGCCAATGTCAGGTCATCTCTGACGTTCTGACGATAAGCAGCTTCCTTCATCATCTCAAAATAACTTTGTGTAAGTCTGGCAACGTCATCTTGTGATGTAAGGGCAGTGGTGAAAATCGGCTCGATAAAGGGGTAGTAAATACGGTTTTCTTCCGCTTCACTGCTGACAAAGCTGTCCAGCACACCGTCTGTTGCCATCACGAATCCGGCAACATCGTTGACCATGCCAAACTGCCATGTCGATTTGTTTTGCAGAGGATAAACGCTTGAAGACTCTTCGCCCTTGTGCCTCATCGTGACCATTTTCAGCTCACCATGTTCCGTAAGAGCTACTATGCCATCGTCACCCGCATGACCAAAGTACAGATCTGTACCATCATAAATTGCTACAGTCAGTGTAGACTGGAGTGAATAAAGAATCTGCTGTATCTCTGCTGCCTTCTCTTCAACGGCTGTAAAAGCGGCTTGCAGCGCTTCACGCAGAATTCTGCCTGCGATCGTCTTGTCAATTTTTGTAATGCCTTCTTTTTCAAACAGAGTGTAAATCGTTACATACAAGTAATCAACAACAGCGTCTGTAGCAGCATCTGCACCAAAATCGGATAATTCACAGCTGCCTACACCATCGGCAATTGCTACAATGTAAATAGACTGCTCCTCTAAAAGACGCATTTTACAGCGGTCCTGACAGGGCGTATCCCGAAGAAGATGAGATTCTCCCTGCTGAGAAAAACAAAAGCCTGAGATTCCGTTGGAATAGCTGCATATCGGCTGCGGCAACGGCGGAGGTTCAAGCTTGAATTCCTCCACATTTTCAAAATCATCGGACGATGCCTGTATAGCGGCAGAATCCGCCTGATCCATTTTCTGAAAAAAATCATTGTCATTACCGATGGATTCCAGCGGTGATTCCGGTGCATTATTCACGGAACGCTGCGGCTGCTCCTGTTCAGATGCGGCGGGATATTCCGTTGTTTCCTGCGGCTGCTCCTGTTCAGGTGCGGTGAAATATTCCAGCGTTTCCTGCGGCTGCTGTTGTTCGGGCGCAGCGAGATATTCTGTCGTTTCCTGCGGGGACTGCTGTTCCGCAGATGAAGATGCAGGAACAGCAGATTCGGTCACCGGATTCTGAGCAAGTACCGCAGATGAATCTGTATGGCGATCATCATATTGCATAGTGTTTTCACCTTCTTGTGTGTAAATGGGGTTGACCTCAGATACCTACTACAATATTGGACGGTGTGCCGGGCAGTGTAACATCCTGTGTGATTTTCGGATCTGAATGTGTAATTTCAGCAAGGCTTGCACTCAGCCACTGGAATGCAGAAACAAAGTCTGTGGCATTAGCAGACAATGTGACTTTTGCCGATGTACTGTCGGGATAGTATTTCTTCAGTTGATCGAGGTCTGCGTTAGAACCAATTCCCATGGGCATATATGTTACTTTCTTGTTCTCGATGGCGGTACGCAGTTTCTGCATAGCTTCACTTTCCATGTGGTCATCTGTCGGCAGACCATCGGTCAGAACGAACAGCCAGGGTCTGTAATACTTCACGCCCTGCGACTTATACAGGGTCTTGCGCTTTTCTATTTCATCCAGTGCAGTAATGATACCCTGATTCATGCTTGTCAGTCCATAAGCGGTCAGTGTGGGTGCTTCGTACATTTCAGCCGGACGGAATCCCATTTCGATTTTTACCGTGCTTCCGAAGGAAATGATCGATACGTCTGCACGGCCAAGCGCTAAGGAATCCTGCTGAAGAGCGTTATAAAACTCCTGAAGCCCATTATTCAATTCTTTGATCGGCTTTCCATCCATTGAACCGGACACGTCTACCAGCAATACAGCGGCTACATGGCATTCGCCCATATTATCTACCGGAAGTCTGTCTTTAATTGTTTCTGACATAAATCATCAACGCCTTTCTTTATTTAATGCTATTATTATACTATCTTACATAAATTTTGTCTACAAATTTTTCTAAAAATATGGAAAATTTGTAAATCTACACAAATCATAAAATTTTTTAAACACACCCTATCTTACACCTGAATCCGTGAAACTGTATCGATCGTTTTCCCTATTCAGGCGGCGGGTTTGCGTCAGCAAGCCGCCTTTGCATGAAATCAGAGT
>CADCQO010000057.1 GCA_902803585.1 uncultured Ruminococcus sp. | reverse complement strand
CAACGTCCTTGCTCATATCCTGATCCTTGATCTCATCTTCTGCTGCTCCGCAGGCTTTTACATTCTCATTTTCAAACTTGTTCATTTGAATTTCCTCCATAGTATTATTTATTGATTTAATTTTTATATAATATTACGATGTGTAATATATTTACTTATTACTTGCAGATTACTCCCCAGCTTGACCAATGTATTGTACGGCATACCTGTGAGCATTCAAGAGTTACTGAGCAGATATATCCTTTGTTGCCTAAAGCAGCACTATCATAACCGCCGGCAGTATCTTCAGCCATTGACTGATCATTGATCTCGTCAGCAGCAGTACCGCAAGCCTTTTCGGTCTCGAACTTATTCATTCTTTCACCTCCTTTAGTGAAATTTATATATATCAAGCATAAACATATGTGCAGCCTACTGTAGGACAGAATGTACTTGTTGCGTTATGCATATTTATTCCTGCATCTAATGTGGCTACTGAAATGCTTCCGCCGGCTGCATCTATCTCAGCACTGGAAATTTCGATAAGCTCATCTTCATCGGTAAAACCTAAAACATTGTTATCCATCATTTATATACTCCTTTATAAATTTCGTATTGTCATGAATTGGTGATCCGGCAACTAAATAACCGAATAATCCTTTTTAGCTGCCGGATCACAGATCGTTTTGCTATACTTTATGAAGAGAGCAATACGTTTTCTCTGATCATTTGCATTCCGGCAATTATTTTATGCACACTTGAGATCTGAGAGCTGATTGTGATAAAGATCGCTGTATAAGCCTTCTTTAGCCATGAGTTCTGCATGATTTCCTGATTCTGCAATATGTCCGTCTTTCATAACGAATATCTTGTCAGCATCCATTATTGTGGATATTCTGTGTGCAATAACTACTTGCGTACAACCGCATCCCTGAACGTATGATGATATGATATGTTCATTTATGGCATCAAGTGAACTTGTAGCCTCATCCAGGAAAAGTAGTTTTGGTTTGTTTATCAGCGCTCTTGCAAGAGCGATCCTTTGCTTTTGCCCGCCTGATATATTTGTACCCATATCAGACACGATAGTGTTGTATTTCATAGGCATTGCTTCTATCTCGTCGTCTATACAAGCATATTTTGCGGCTTCTCTTACCATTTCATCGGTAATATCTTCTCGGTCAAGAGTGATATTCTCCTGTATCGATTTATTCATAAGCACCATATCCTGAGGAACAACACCGACGTGCCGTCTGAATTTCTTTTTGTCGATCTCATCGCTCCGTATACCGTCATAGAAAACTTCTCCCTCTGTAGCCTTGTAAAGACCAAGGATAAGCTTTCCGAGCGTTGTTTTACCTGAACCCGAAGGACCTACTATAGCGATCTTCTGTCCGCTCTTGATCTTCAATGATACATTGTCAATTACCTTTGGTGAATGATTCGTATAGGAGAAGCTTATATTATCAAGCTCTATGTCTCCGCCGCAGTCAGCAGCCTTTGGATTGTCAGGCACTGTCTCGACCGGTTCTTCCGTTATTTCTCGTACACGATCGATATACTGGCTTGAAAGCAGGAAATCATCTACTGAGGTAAATGTGCTTACACAAAGCGACATATATGTAGTTGCTGAAGAATAAACAGCTATTACTGCGCCTATCGTAAGTGCTCCCTGACCGCATAACAGCATTCCTATCGCAAACAGGAGGACTGGGCCGAGCGTATTGATCATATTTATGAAAGTGGTATGTATATTCTGAAATTTCTGAGTTGCATAATGTTTGTCATTTGCTCTCTGATACTGTTTGTTCCACTTGTCATAAACAGCGTCTTCTGTTGCAGTAAGCTTGATATCAGAGATAGAGTAGATCATTTCTGTCTGTATAGCCTGAAGCTTTGACATTTCTACGATCTCGCTCTGATTGGTTTCGAGTACCTTCTTTCTTGTGTAGATTATAGCAATACCGCTAAGTACGAAATATCCTACACAGAAAAGAGCAAGTATCTTTGAAATATGTGCTATATATCCGAGTATTACCAGTATAGCACCGATATTCATTATGAATCGTATGATCTTCTGAGCAAACATATCTCTTATGAGACTGAGGCTCTGTACACGGAAAAGAATGTCTCCGCTTGATCTTATCTCAAAGAACTTTGACGGTAACTGCAATATCCGCCCGAAAAGTCCTCGGTTGATAGAATTGTCGATATGCCGTGAATAATCAAGTGTTTTTTGTCCCGACAGATAAAGTATGAGCGTATAGACTACAATTGCACCCAGCAAAAGACCGAATATTTTTACATATGAGCCTGATGTAAGGAACGTTCGCCGTCCGCTTACTGCCGAATCTATCAGCGTTTGTATAAACATCGGTGTAAGTATCGTAAATACGTATGATAAAAGCGATAACAGAAGAACTTTTATAAATAATCCCTTGTTATTGAACAACAAATATGCGTAATTGAACCAGACATTTTTTGGTTTCGGGGTTTTCTGGAAATTTTCATTTGGTTTTGCTGTCAGAATGAATCCCGAAAATCTTTCTTCTGCGTCCTGTGGTGATAATTTTACACGTCCGAGTGCGGAATCGACCACCTTAACTTCCTTGTCTGTGATGCTTTCGATAACAACAAAGTGCTTGTTTTCCCAGAAAGCTATCATCGGGCATTTATCATTTGTGAGATGTTTGAATTTTGCCTTATAGATATGGGTTTCCATACCATTTTCCTGCAGCACCGAGTTAAGTTCACTGAGTTTTAGTCCATCTCTTCCTATCTCATATCTAACTCTTAGATCGCTGACTTTGACATGACGGCCATAATATCCGAGAAGCATTGCCACGCTACACAAACCGCATTCGGTTTGTGTCAGCTGGCCAATGTACGGAACTTTATTCATAAGCCGTCCCTCCTTTCCATTTTGAGTGAAAGAACATCGGGCAGCTTTGAATCATAAAGCCGTAAGATGCTGTAACCTATTCCTGAAAGTCCGAGCATCAATCCCTTACTTTCAAGATTTGACCTGTATTGATAATTAAAGCCGTCTTTTTGTACATTATCAAGCAGTTCTTTTATTGTTCTGCCTGTGTACTCTTCTATTTCCCGATGTTTGTCAGGAAAGACTTCTTTAAGCGAATTAAGGATATTTATATTGCCTGTAAGGCCATGGCACATACAGTGATTTCTGACTTTTATCGTACTGCTTCCGCAGATGACCGTGTCAAGAAACACTGAAGCGTCTCTGAGCATCGCTGAACGCTGCTCATCTGTTATATCAGGTATCGCAGCGGCTGCCTTTCTTGAAAGAGCTATTCCGCCTGCACCATGGCACCAATAGAGCATACCATAGCTGTCACCTGATTGCCGTGCATCTCTCCAGTTGTTATACTTATCACTGTAATAAGTATTTTCAATTTCTGTAAGGTCAATGACCTTTTTGAGATACCGAGTGTTATTTGTTATTTTATAAGCTTCTGTATATGCATATATAACACCTGAATAACCATGTGCGAACCCTGCCAGATCCATTTTATTATCTGTTATCAGTTCTTCCATTCTGTCAGATAAAGCAGTTATATGATCATATACGTCCTTTCTCTGACCGTCACTTCTGTAAACCTCGCACATTACAGGGATAATCCCTGCAATTCCCTCTATAACATCGAGTTTATCAACCTCAGAAGGTGCTGTTTCAAGGACTGCCTGCAAAGCCTTCTCATAACGCTGTCGGAACAGATCACTGTCATAGTAACGGCTGAGTATGGAATAAACATAAATATACGATGTAAGACCTGTAAATGCCGAATTTGTGTACTGTGACCTGATAACATCAAAAGGATAGAGTTCTTCAAATCCTCTGTCAAGCTGATACATAAAATGTTCAAGCTCTTTGTTGCCCGCTGCATGAGCTGTCAGACCAATAAACAGCAGTGTTCCAAGTCCGTTATAGAGATCAGGCTTCAGATATCCGACAAGCTCCTTGTCTTTATCGCTCTGTGTTATTTCAAACAGTGCACAGCTATCCCTGACATTATTCATTATCTTGTTCTTATCAATCGACATTGCAATAGCTTCTGCTGTTCTGAGATATCTTTCCTTTTCAGGCAGGTCATCTGGTATCTCTGCAAGATAATCCGCAAGATATGTATTCTGTTTATCAAGAGTATCGGCTGTTTTGCCTGTATAATTAGCAAGAGAAGCTCTGATGTAGTTCTCCTGCTTCTTCATATCCTTTTCGGAGAATACAGCCAGTTTTTCTTTGATGCGGTCAAATATCGTACTGCTGTAATTATCCTTTATGATATGCTTTTCACCGTTATACTCATATATGAGGTCACGACTGTTTATATTTGTCTGGAAACAAGGTATATCATTGTTCAGCATTATCTGCTTTTCTATATCTATGACCTTTTTCCGCTTTTCAGGAAGTTCTGTTTTTCCGTAAAGTATAGAGAACAATCTGTCTCTTTCCGATTCTTCCTGTAAATATTTCGGGTGATATGACGATTCGATAAACTTTGCATACATATATGTTGCTCTGAGTATCTGCCTGAATTCAGCCTTCTGATCAGTCTTGTGCTTCAGCCAGTATACTATTTTTTCCTTTGAACCGCATATTTTTTTATAAGCATCTTCAAATCCATGCAGGATATCATCTATATAATCGCCTGCATTTATTATTTTTCCGTTCATCTTTAAAAGATTATTTGACTCAGGGATATATGAAAATTTCTTTTCATATTTAAGATCCGAAGTAAACGGATTTGATATTGCAAAATAACTAAGATTCTGGGATTCTGAACTGTCCATACCGCCCGTAAGTCCCGACATATCAATATCGAATATTGTAAACTCATAATTCTGAGGGATTATAAGCGAACTGTAAACAGACTGCTTTATATCCGCCATCATATTTCCCAGAAGTGTCTCTGTATGAGTCATAGAATCGTTATTCTTGTTTGCAAGGACTGTTTCAAGATCGATGAATTTCGGAGAGCTTCCCGAAGCAATGATATTTTCAAAGTGCATATCCTCTGTGCCGAGCATATAGAATATTGCGATATAATTGCCAATGTTCCTGTAGTAAGTCCTTGCTTCCTTCTCATTGGCTGCCTCGGAATACTGTACGCATTCCTGCCAGCCATGATCAGGACAGTTTACAAATTTTACAAGCCCATTTACAAATTCATCGTTTTTAACAAATTCCTTGGCAAAGTTCCTGAAAAATTCGTCGCCATCAAGTGCATGAGGCTTATAGAATATCCTTTCCCCATCATTGATAACTACAGAAGCGACACTCTTTCCGTTATTATGAGTATCTCCGCTGTCAGGAAGTATAGCATTGACCTTGCTGACATAAACACCCATTTCCCTGTATATTTTCTCTGCATCTTCACTCAGATAAGTGATACACTCAATGATAAGGGATGCTGATGTTTCTATTTTCTGCCTGATAAGCTTTTCAAGCACACTGAATTTTTTCCTGAAAAACTTCTTGTATTCATTTTCGGTTATTATTTTAATATAATCCTTGTATTCCTGCTCAGGGTCAGTCTCAGGCAGTTCACCTTCTTCTTTCATTCTGTACATCTCTGAAAGAAGTGTTCTTGAAGCCATTTTCATAAGCGATTCACGCTGTGTGAACAATGCTCTGCGGACTATCTCATCAGCAGACAGTTCAAACGGAGTTTCGAGTGCTGAAACAGCATCATAAAGCTTGATCTCGTATTCTGCAAGATAATCACTGTAAAATTCATCAAATATCCCGATAGGATAATTATGAATAATATCTTGCGTTATACTGCTGCATATTACTGCACAGCCTGTTGTATTGTCTTTCATAGTTTGCTCCTTTATGCACCCAATATCATTTTAACACGTTCAGGATAAGCCATTCTAAGCAGCGTATATCCGAAACCGGCACTTCCTATCATAAGTCCTGCTGAATTAGTGCCTCTGAATGATTTTCCTTTGTATCTCGGGATTATTACCTTCTTTACTATCTCATCGAACTTATGTTCACATCTCTGTTTAAGTTCCTCATCGCTGTTTACTTCGGCAGCATAATGAACTATCTGTAGATTTCCAAGATCACCATGGCAAAGGCTTGGCCCGATACCAAAACTATAATTAACAGTCGTTCCGAGAGCAGCTTTATATTCTGAATATATGTCTTTTTCCCTGTAATCGTTTGCTATAAGCTCTGCCTTTTCAAGAAGTATCCCCGGAACACCATGACACCAACCATTGCCGTATTTTGACTCCATGTCATTTATGAGCCAGTTTCCGTCTTCTTTGTTGTACAGCATACGCTCAAATTTCAGAGCATCTTCGATCAGCTTATTTATGTCTTCTCTTGCTCCGAATATCCTCTGCGCCTTTGCAAGCACTGCTATGATACCAGCATTTCCATGAGCGAATCCTGTCATATTCTTGTTTTCATAGTCTGCTTTCCATGAAATACCGCCTGCTTTCGGCTCTGTTGCAGTATTTTTCAGTCTGTCGATACATTTTTCGGTTATATTTCTGCATCTGAGCTTTAATTCTCCGGAAGTATCCGGTTTTTCATATATTGTAGTGAGAGCTGAGATACAGCCGGCAATACCGCCGATAATATCATAATTTTCCATCTCTCCTGCTGATCTGTCGATAATATCAAAAGTAATATCTATGTATTTTCTGCATTCTTCGTCATGTGTCAGTGAATATACCTCATTCATAGCATACAGATACCCAGATATACCGTTGAAAAATCCTACTGAACAAAGTTCTTTGTCATTCAGTTCGTCAAGAAATGAGTATATACTGTTAAGACTTTCTTTTGCAGCACTGATATATTTCTCCTCGCCTGTTATCTCGCCAAGTTTTGCAAGGAACAGAATAATACCCGATGAACCGTTATATACATCATATCCGACAGGAGTTACATCTGCCGCACTCTCTGAATTGCCTTTCAGCGTACAGCTTATCCAGTTTCTGTGTATCCTTCCGCCGTCTTCCATAACAAGACTCATTGAAAGCAGATAATCTCCGATGTCTTTAGCTGTCTTTATCCATTCACTTCTGCTGTTTTCACCGTATTTATTATCATCTGCAAACTTTATGCCTGTAAGATCGATCTCTGTGCCTGAACCTGTCATATTGAACGACATTGCGATATATTCAGACTGCTGATACAGTGTTTCCTCCGACATTCCGTTTATTTTTTCATCTGCATAGTCTATAGGGGACTTTTCAAGATATTCTTTCCATGCAAGTTCATCGTCACTGTAGATATCCCTGCCGTCTATTTTACAGGTAAACAGCGGAACATTTCCCTTTTCCATAGCTTTTGCTTCGCTTTTCACCATTCTTCTTGTCTCCTCATCAGAATTGATACCTATTCTTGCAAGAATAGCCTTTCTGCTGGGGCTGTCCTCAAGGAAATCCGGATGATAGCTTGTGAGAAGAAGTCTTGCATAGATATGAGTTGCTCTGAAAAGCAGTCTTATATCTGCACCTGCAAAGAATTCATGTATTTTTTCACGATATTCCTGCTTTCTTTCAATTATCCAGCGGAACGTTTTCTCAAATCCTTCTTTAAGCTGCTTTGAATAACCATAGCTTGAATACTGTCTGCCGTTATATTTCGGGCAGTTATTAGTATTCTTGGCTTTTAAGAAATCATATGTTATTCTTACTGTATCCCTGCCTTCATCTATCAGCCTCATCTGTCTGAACGGGAATTCATGATCTCCGCATTCACCAAGTCCGCTGATATCGAATCTTATATCATTATTCTTTCCGCCTATGATAAAATTAGGAAGAAGACCGACTTTCATTACTGATGTGTCGATATGACGTGTCATAAGCTCAAATATACGGTCGCTCTTTCTGCCGATACCGCTGTTTCTGCCGATGATATGCGGGTGGAAAAGTGTTTCACAGTCCACAAGTATCGGATAGGCACCGTCAGAGATTATATTCTCAAAATGACAGTCTACTGTATTCATCGTATACAAGAAACAAAGCATCTGTCCTGCACGTACATAGAAATCATTGACATCCTGCATGGAATCTGCGTCCCTGCACTTGATTATCAGTGACCAGCCGTGATCTGACGCATCAGCAGATTCTGTTGCTCTCATATCCAGAAGATCATCTGTTTTACAGCCGTTGAACCACTCAATAAGCCTGAAAAAACCTGTTTCTGTTCCAAGACTGTGAGGCTTGTATATAAGCTTTGAGCCGTCCTCAAATTCCACAAATGCAACACTTTTTCCGTTATGCTTGTCTCCCTTGCCGGTGTCTATCATCTTAACAGCACCACATCCGCTGACTCCGAGTTTTTCTCTGATCAGCTCCTTGTCCTTTTCGTAATTATCAAGTATTTCAAGGAAATATCTGCAATTGTCATCTGCCGCCCTGATAAGTACATCTGCAAGCACGTTATATCTTGCATAAAGTGAAGTTACGAAATCTATATCAGAAAGAAGCACTTTTTCAAAATATTTGTATCTTTCCTCAGAAGTTTCGCCTTTCAGGATACCTTTTTCCCTTGCTGAATTGATCTCAAGAACAAGTGTTTTAAGGGTATATTCACTTACCTGCGTGATCACCGTTTCTATAACATGGCCTATAGGATATCTGCGTTTTTCAAAATCCTTATCGTAATTATTAAATATATAATTTATTACAGGAACAAAGAATCCATACATACTTGCTTTATCAGCGATAAACTTGCTGAACTCATCAAGTTTAGGGTGTTTTTCTGCCTTAGTAAGCTTTTCAGCCGCTTTTATGAGCTTTTCAGGGGCATTCAGGATATTGCAGCTCTCTTCTGCCATATCCTTCATAGAAATGCCCCAGACCCTCTCTATGAGACCTTCGGCATATTTCTGTGTACCATATTCAGGATACAAAGATGTCCATGATTTAATAACACTTTCTGATCTTACCATTTTTTTGCCTCCTGAATAGCAGTTTTAGAGTATGAATTATAGTAATCCATATATTTTTCATATTCAGCCAGATCTTTTTCTTTCCAATAATCTGCTAAATAGCCTTTTGCAAGAGGATGCAGTATTGTCTGACGTGTAGCTGAGAAATATTCCTCCTGAAGCATATCAGGCTCTGTAATGCCGTTTACAATAGAATTTTTTACTGCATCACAGCATTTTCTGATCTGACTGTCTATTTCTTCCGGTCTGGTAAACATATTTACCGAAATACTTCCTGCAACGTTTGCACCCATTATTTTCAGCACCTTCTGAAGATATTTATCGACAAAGATATTTCCGTTTGAAGCAGATGCGGATACTGTTACGGCTGTTTTTCCAACTAATCTGTAAAGATACATCCATACGACAAACCGGTCAATGAAATTCTTCATCGTTCCTGAAACGTCATGAACATATACAGGACTTCCAAAAACAACTATATCTGAACTCAATATCTCATTTTTTAGCCTTGACATATCATCATGAGCATCAAGTATGCAGTTTCCGCACTGATAACAGCTAAGACAGCCTTTGCACATTGTCACATCAACATCAGAACCTTTGAATATGACTGCTGTATCTATCACACCTTCTCTTTTAAGTTCATCGCTCAATTTTTCAATGATATTTGCTGTATAAGAAGGCTTGTGTGCAGTTCCTGCAAATCCGAATAGTTTCATAATATCTTTCCTTTGCCCGTTATTTTTCGAGGACTGTTTTTGCATATACTCTGTTTGTGATGAGATATCCGATAAAATATATAACAAAAACCGCCATGAATGTAAACATTATACACTTGATTATTATTCCTGTATCACCAAGGAGAAACATTCTCAATACACTGCATATTACTCTGTACATTACCGCTGAGTAAGCACCAGCAAGCACTACCGGAGCAAAATATGCAATACAGCTCTGATTTTTGATTATCTTCCTGCACTGTGCTGCCGAACAGCCGATTTTTCGCATGATACCATATTTCGGAGTATCATCTACTGCTTCCTGTAACTGTTTGTGATACATGATAACAAGCATCAGACTAAGAAACAGTATCGAAAGGAAAAATCCAAGGAATAAATATACACTGTTCTGTGCATAGGAATTATCTCTCAATTCATGCTTCGTAGTAAAAACATCAAGCGATATCTGACTGCTGTTAAGGTTAGATCTAAGAGCTTTTTCAAATGCTATACGCTCATCTTCTGAACCTTCTGAACCAAATTCGTAATATGTTTCCACATTGTTCTGACGTCCTTCAGAAGCGTTGATTTCTTCCATAAGGCTGTTCTGAACCACTTCATCAGCCACTATCACATAAATATCGTTCAGAGTTGATGTCTTGCTCTGCTGATCTATGAGTTTAAATCCGTCAAGGTAATGAGTTATATTCAGCTCTGTATTTCCGAGTCTGATATTGTTCTTTCCCCTGTAAATATCATGTTCTGAGATCACAGCAGCTTCATTATCTGAAAGAGATACTGAATCACTCTGTATACTGTTGTAATCGTCCTGTGTAAGGATATTCAGCAGACAAATGTCCATATCGCCTGAATTGCTGAAAGATATATTGCTCTCCTTATCACAGAATACAGAATATATTAGCGGATGATAAATAACACTATTTTTGAGCTTTGCACCGCTTGACAATGCAGCAGCCTGAGCAGCTTCCTCTATTATCCTGTCATCTTCGTCTGTTTTTTCTGATATTGCGATCCCGTCATATGCGAGAGCATCTCTCACCTGTATTTCAGTTCCTGCATAGAGAGATACCGTTGTTGAAGTAATGATGCTTATTACTGTCAGAAGTATACAGATGCTTGCAAGACCAGCAGCCGTCTGTTTATTTCTGTACAACATATTCGATATGGGGAAGAAAGTATTCTTTCTGTAGTAGATCTTGCTTATTCTGGTAAGAACTTTCAGTATGAAATAGCAAACTGCTTCATAAACCATGTATGTTCCAAGAAGAAGAACTATCACGTTGATAAAAAGTGACTCGATGCTTCCCAAAACAGCAACTTGATAATTAAGCTTTATACAGGCAAATGATACCATTGCAGCACCTATAACAAATCTGATGATGCTTTCTTTTTTTGTCGTTTCTGTTGCTTTCTGAGCGCCTTTAAGCATATCGATAGTGCTTGTTCTGTATATCGTCCTGACATTATACAAGTAAACTATGATACTCACGATCAGAAACATCAGACAGGTTATACCAATATTTAACAGTTTGATATCATTTTCAAAAGGGACTTCACACTTCATAAGTTTCAGCAAAAGCTTGAATATAGCTTTTCCTGAAAGTATTCCTGCAACTGTTCCAAGTATTGAAGACAATAAAAACAGAATTATATTTTCAAAAAGCATTATCTTTGATATGTGCTTTTTTTCAAGTCCAAGTATACTGTAAAGACCGTATTCCTTTTTTCTGCGCTTCATGAGAAAGCTGTTTATATAAAACTGAAATATCGCTGAGAAAATACCTACTGCAAATATGCCCATGAACAGCAGGAGCCTTATAGTGCCGCCTCCTGATATCTTCAATATACCGTCATTATTTGCAATATAGATAAAAAGATATATAAACATTACGATCATAGCATTTATTGAAAGATATGCCCTGTAATGCTTTTTATTGTTCTTCAGATTGCTCAGCGCCATGCTAAAGCATATATGATTCATAAAATAATTCTCCTTACTGTCTGTTATCTGAGTGAAGCGTTGATCTCCGTTTCGATCTGCTCAAAAGATTTTCCAGCAGAATAGATATTATTTCCGATCTTGCCGTCCTTGATTATCATTATTCTCTGGGAAGCAGCAGCGGCTTTTGCACTGTGGGTTACCATTACGATAGTTTGCTTCTTTTCTTCGTTGATTCTCTTGAAACAATTCATTGTCTGCTCTGAGTTATATGAATCAAGAGCACCTGTTGGCTCATCAGCAAGAAGCATTTTAGGCTCTACTATTAAAGCCCTGCAAATAGCTGCCCGCTGTTTTTCGCCTCCAGACACCTGATAAGGGTATTTATCAAGTAATTTTTTAATGCCAAGCATCTCAGCAAGTTTTTTTATTTTTAGCTCTATCTCGTCCTTTTTATGTCCTGAAAGAACAAGCGGAAGTCCTATATTTTCTCTTATAGTAAAGTTATCGAGCAGATTGAATTCCTGAAAAACAAATCCAAGGTTTTCACGTCTGAACTTACTCAAAGATTTATCATCGAAACCGATAAGATTTTTTTTGTCAAGATTGATACTTCCGGACGTAGGAGTATCGAGTGCGGCAAGCATATTGAGGAGAGTTGTTTTTCCAGAGCCGGATTCTCCCATTATCGCTACAAATTCGCCTTCTTTTATCTCAAAGTTCACTCCGTTCAGAGCTTTGCATTCCTGACCGCCTTTTTGACTTTTATATACCTTAACAAGTTCGTTAACCTCAAGAATATTATTCATTACGACCAACCTTTCTGAACTGTATTTTTCTTATGTGATTATTATAGGTCATTTCTGAGCTTTCCTCTACAGATCAAGAGTGAACAGCCATTTTTTTGAAGTAAACGATATTTCGGTATATATTCATACTTATTCACTATATCCTGGAAACTGATTCAATAATTTCCTGAGCTGATTTTCCTTGTTTTATGTTTTCTGTGTTTAGTATATTCCGTTGACCTTTTTTATTCAACTTTGTCAGAGTAAGTGGTATATTTTCAGAAGTGAATGGCTATTTGTCGCTTTTTGTTGTCTCCTAACGGCTTTTTTCTGTTCTGATCATGCTATATGTCATTGCTTTCTTTTTAACCATAAAAAAGTATACACTTTTCTTTCAACATTTTACTGTTGAAAGAAATTTGCCTTTCAACAAAAAATGTTGAAATGTTGAATCTTTTCAACGTCAAAATGTTGAGAAATCCTTGCTTTTCAACAAAAAATGTTGAAATGTTGAATCTTTACAATCATAGAAAGAATAAACTGACGATAATTCACTTAAAACGCCTTATTTTATCAACGAAAATTGTTAAAACGTCGAAAAAAATTAAAAAAATCTTTCCGTCTATGATTGAAAGAATGATTGAAAGATGTTTTAAATATGTTTTAAGAGTGTTTTCGGATGCCTTAAACGACGATATATCGGCAAATACAGAATCAATTAGCACCACTGTATATAGCGATTAGCACCACTGT
>CADCQO010000056.1 GCA_902803585.1 uncultured Ruminococcus sp. | reverse complement strand
TCCGAGCTGGCCGAAGGAGCACGATTGGAAATCGTGTAAACGGCTACAACCGTTTCGAGGGTTCGAATCCCTCACTCTCCGCCAGAACAGAGATCCTGCCGATGTATTTCGGCAGGATTTTTGCGTTTATATCGTTTGTTTTTCAGGAAGCCGCACCATTCTGTCTGCCTTGTGGAAATTTTCCGGCTGACGTGGGGCAACAGCAGGTTGCTTGTCAGGACAGGTATTTTGATAGTATAATGAGCATGACAGCATATGGGAGCGTTTTTTTCGCAAAAAAAGAGCGCAGCCTGACTGCGCCCTTACTGAGAGGCGGGGTTTTCCTGCCCGAATCAGGTTAAACGGCGGGGAAATGATTAACTGCCGATCGTCAGCGTGAGTGCCGGTGTCTGAAGAGTAAGCGGAACACCGGCACTGTCAGTTGTTACAGTAAACTGTTCCGGATCGGAAAAAGCAAAGGTATAGTGTCCGTCCTCCGCTGACCCCGTACAGCAAAGCGCAGGGTCGGACAGAGTGTCCATCGCTGAAAAGACCTCTTTTGCAGGAACATTGCTGTCCGGCAGCAGTGTACCGCCTTTGCAGAGCAGCGAACCAAGAGAAAGACTGTCTTTCCCGCCGGCACGATGAAACGAAAAGCCTGCAAGACTTTCCGGTGACGAAAACGTAAGGGAAGCCGTAGCTTTATTCACATAGCAGAGATGACCCGTGTAGTCCTTCTCCCTGTAATGCAGTGTGATTTCCGTATCAATGGCGGCGTGAATGGTCGGATAACGGGGCGCTGACGCACAGCCCGACAGCATACATAAAACGATTCCGCAGGCGAACAGGCATTTCTTCAAAAAACCACCCTATTCTGTCAGAAAATTGTTTTCAGCTCGTCAATCATATCACTTGGCAGCATGGCACGTTTACTGTACTTCTCAGCACAGCGGTCACCTGCCAGACCGTGATAGTATACCGCACGGACGGCAGCTTCCTCCGTACTCATGCCCTGCGCCAGAAAAGACGCTGCCATTCCTGCCAGCATATCACCGCAGCCGCCTTTTCCCATGCCTTCGTTGCCCGTCAGATTAACGTATACCCTGCCTTCGGGCGTGGCAATTAGCGTGTTTGCACCTTTCAGAATAAGCGTGACGTTGTATTCTGCGGCAAAGCTCTTTGCAATATGATATCTGTCTGCCTGTACCGACTGTACATCTGTGCCCAGCAGGCGGGCCATTTCTCCGGGGTGCGGTGTCAGAATCTTCGGTACAGTTGACCTCTTCAATATATTTATATTCACGCTGATGGCATTTATACCGTCTGCGTCCAGCACCAAAGGCTTTGTTGCCCCGTCAATCAGAAGGGCTACAAGGCTTTTTGTGTTGCCTGTCAGACCTAATCCGCAGCCGATCAGGGCAGCGTCCGAGCCTTCTGTCATCAGCTGCATCAGTTTGGCGTATTCGTCAATATCCACAATACCGTCTTTTGACTGCACCAGCGGCACATAAACCGGCTCTGACAGGGTGCCTGCCGCAATGGGATAAATGGACTCCGGTACTGCTAATTTCAGCAGGCCTACTCCGCACCGCAAAGCCGCTTTTGCCGACAGAATCGCCGCTCCCGCCATACCGTAGCTGCCGCACAGGGAAAGCAGTGTGCCGTTATCTCCCTTGTGGGCGGATTTTTTGCGTTTCGGGAAAGGATGCTCTTCGACATAACTTTCAGTTGACTGCATCACATACGGCGCACTTCTGACAATATTTTTCGGAATGCCGACATCTGCTACAATGATCTCTCCGCAAAGGTCAGCAGACGGATACAGCACATGAAGGGGCTTCAGCGCTGTAAAAGTCACCGTATAGTCAGCCGCAAAACAGCCGCTGCGGGCAGCACCAGTATCACATTCGATACCGCTGGGCAGGTCTACTGCTATCTTGACAGCATGGGTGTTTTCGTTGCAGAAGCTCACAAGGTCGGCTATCTCCGTACTCAGTGCATCACGGAAACCGATGCCGTAGAT
This sequence comes from uncultured Ruminococcus sp., assembly GCA_902803585.1. Taxonomy (GTDB): domain Bacteria; phylum Bacillota; class Clostridia; order Oscillospirales; family Acutalibacteraceae; genus UBA1213. The sequence continues at coordinate 2,009 of CADCQO010000056.1, read as the reverse complement.
CGCATCAATCAGCATTTGCGTATCCTTCACGATGCCGATACACTCGTAATAATGCGAGCCGTAATACAGTATCTGCACATTCTGCGGGAGAATATCAAAATTATTTCTCGCCAGAACGGTTCTGGGTTCTCCGGCGGTAAGAATAACTGTAACCTGACACAAATCTGCCAGCAGACGCGCAATGACAAAGCCATCTCCTCCGTTGTTGCCCGAACCACAAAGAACACATACCTGACGCAGCTTTTTTTCCCTGATGATCTTCTCCGCTAACTTTGCCGTCTGTGTACCGGCGTTTTCCATGAGCTGGCTCATCTCTATACCGCTGTTGGCAGCAGCCGTTTCAATATAGTTCATTGTGTTGCTATCTACTATCATTTTCTGACATCTCCTATCGTTCATATTCCGACGCTATTTTCCTCATTTTACCACAAAGCGCTGCTATTTTCAATGGTCACCGACACCATAGCGGCAGAAAGCAGAAAAATTCAAAACACCGTACTTTTGTGAGATAAAAGACTTATGCTGCTTTATGAAGCCGGATTTCTGTGTTTTCGGCGGGTGCGGTAAAGGGGCAGAATGGCGGCATACCGTGAACAGACAGGCAGACGACAGACAAAAAAAGTATCCTCCTCCTGAAAGAGAGAAGAATACTTTTGAAACGATTGGCTGTTCCGTTATGAACAGAATACCCCCAGTACATGACCGGAAGGCACTTTCTGCCCGTCAGGATTTATTTTTTGCCTGCTGATTTTTTGGATTTGTTGGAATGGCTGCGTGATTTATTCTGCTGAGAGGGCTTTTTCTGCTGTTTGTTCTGGGCGGCAGGTGTTTTTTTCTTGTCAGACTTCGCTGTTTCTGCGACAGCTTCTTTCTTTTCGTCAGACTTCGCTGTTTCTGCGACAGGCTCTTTCTTTTCGTCAGACTTCGCTGTTTCTGCGACAGGCTCTTTCTTTTCGTCAGATTTTGCCGTTGCTTCGACAGGTTGTTTCTTAGCAGAATTTTCCTGCTCATCTTCCTTCTGCATCTTGATGAACTTCTTTTTCAGCTCAACAGACAGGTACGGACGAATCAGGCTGAAAGTCTTTTCGTTGGGTGTCATCAGCAGAACGGCAGGTTTTTTGCGGACTTTGTCGTGAATGATAAAGTAGTAGGTATCGGGGCTGTAATCATCTTCAGCGGCGTGGAGAAGATTGGGATATCTTGACGGGTCAATGGAGCGCTTGCCCGTTTCCCTGTCAATATAGCGTCCGAAATCGTCAATGTTCTTTACGTCAAAGTAAGTAATCGTGCGGCGCTTGGCACGTCCCTTAATGCGGGCAATGCGAAGTTCTCCCAGAACAAAAGTATATTCATACTCTACACGGGAGTGCTTCAGAATGTAGTAAATCAGGTACGAACCCAGTCCGAACATTGTCAGCACGATCAGAAAAAGCCAGTCAGCGACCGTCAGCATAAGAATGATTGCCACAATAAAAACCGTGACGATGGCACCCAATGCAACGACAAGTTTTGTAACGGTAGCGGGCGACATTCTTCTTTTGACAACCTGTTCATAGTAGGAATCAATGTTGTCTACTGCAATATATTTTTCCATTTTCCACACCTCATTTTTAATAGATACCCCATTATAGCATAATCCGACTGATTATTCAAATGTTATTTTCCTGAACTAATTTTCTGCCTCTTTTTCCTGTCAGATGACCAAAAATCCGCAATTGCTGACTTTTTGGCTGTTCTGTTCTGACTGACAATGATCTTTTCTGAAAAAAAAATGATATTTTTCGTGAAATATACCGTAAATCGTAAAAATTTTACTACAAATCTTGCGAAATATGTGATATAATGATTAGGTTATATAGTATATGAAATTCAGAACACTTCGCCCGCCGAAAATCGAACAATTGAACGGAGGCTTTTAACAGCTAAGACGATGTTATAAAAAGTTATAAAAATATGTTGACTTTTATAAGTTGTATATTATAATAGTATACTGTATTTAGTTGTAAATT
>CADCQO010000055.1 GCA_902803585.1 uncultured Ruminococcus sp. | reverse complement strand
TTCCTGATCCTGCGACGCTGAGGATACTGCCGTGGCGCCCGCAGAACGGTAAAGTTGTTCGTCTGCTCTGCGACATCAGACGGCCGGACGGCAGCCTGTTTGAAGGAAATGTGCGTCATGTTCTGCAGGAAACTATCACTGAGGCCGAAGAAATGGGCCTTCAGATCAGCGCAGGGCTTTCATGCGAATTTTACCTGTTCCGTCTGGACGAAGATGGTATGCCGACCCGTATCCCGCATGATAAGGCGGGCTATCTGGATGTGGCACCGCTTGACAAGGGCGAGAATGTCCGCAGAAGGATCTGCCTGACACTTGAGGAAATGGGCATTCGTCCGCTTTCTTCACATCACGAGAACGGTCCTGGTCAGAATGAAATTGATTTTCGCCGTGCAGACCTTCTGACAACAGCAGATGATTTTGTGACTTTCAAAATCGTTGTCAAAACAGCGGCACAGGCGGACGGATTATTTGCTTCCTTTCTGCCGAAGCCCCTGACAGATAAAAGCGGCAGCGGTATGCACATCAACTTGTATATTTCGCAGGACGGAAAAAATATCTTTACCGAAGAAAACGGACAGATGTGTCAGACAGCACAGCACTTTATCGGCGGTGTGTTACAGCATGCTGCGGAAAGTACCGTGTTCTTTAATCCGATTCCGAATTCTTACAGCCGTTTTGGACTGTTTAAAGCACCCGACACAGTGGACTGGTCACATGATAATCTCAATCCGCTGGTACGGCTGCCCGAATCCAAAACCGCTATGGCAAGAATGGACTTCCGCAGTCCGGATTCTTCCTGCAATCCCTATCTGGCATTTACGATGCTGATCAAAGCAGGTCTGGACGGTATCCGTCAGCAGACACCGCTTCCGCCTTCGGCAAGCTCCGGTGCTACTTCGGCTTTCCTGCCGGAAACATTGCAGCAGGCACTGAACCTCGCTGTTACCAGTGAATTTGTTAAAAACAGTCTTCCTGAAACGATTTATGAGAATTATACAGATGTTATTGCTGATACAGTACTCCGTTCCCGTCAGGGCGGTGAGCTGAAAAAACAGATGGAAGAACGGTATTTTGAAATTATTTAAGAAATACCTGCTTTTTCCGCATGAAAAGCGGAAATTTTGCAGAATGGACAGAAAGGTGTTTTGTTGTTGGACAAGGTATTGATTATTTCTTCTCATAAAAAAAGTCTGACAGCGATCCTTCAGCTTTTGGCGGCAGAACCTGCTGTTGCGGCAGACAGCGCCGAGAGTGGTGCAAAAGGAAAACAGCTTGCTCTGAAAGAGAGCTATCAGGCCATTCTGATCAATGCTCCCCTGCCGGATATTGCGGCAGAGGAACTGGCAATTGAACTCGCGCAAAAAACACAGGCGGGAATACTTCTGTTTGTCAGCAGTGATGAAGAAAAAGCGATCGAACAGAAAGTCATTCCCTATGGTGTATTTGTGCTGTCAAAGCCGGTAGGCAGTGCATGGTTTTATAAAGCACTGCGGCTGTTGGAAGCAGCGGATTACCGTATGCGCGGTATGCAGCACGAGAATCAGCGTTTACAGCAGCAGATTGATGAAAGCAAGATTATCAACCGTGCGAAAGGGGTACTGATGGAGTATCTTTCCATGACAGAGCCACAGGCGCATAAATATCTGGAAAAGCAGGCAATGGATCTCCGCATCACAAAGGCGGAAGTTGCCAGACGTCTGCTGAGTACTTATGAGTATTGATAAGACGGCTGACATGAGTCTGTACCGGTTATATAAATTAGCGGCAGCAACCGCAGGAAAGGATTGGTAGAAAATGAAAAAAAAGGCCTATCTTATTTTGGAGAATGGAGATGTCTACGAAGGCTATTCATTCGGAGCAGAGAAGGAGGTTGTCGGCGAGTTAGTTTTTACAACAGCCATGACAGGTTATCTGGAAACACTGACCGACCCAAGTTACTTCGGACAGATCGTATGCCAGACCTTTCCGCTGATTGGTAACTATGGTGTCATTCCCGCTGATTTTGAAAGCGGTCATCCGGCACTTCGTGCGTATATTGTAAGAGAGTGGTGTCAGCAGCCTTCCAACTTCCGTTGCGAGGGTCAGCTTGACGCTTTTTTAAAGGAAAATAACGTGCCGGGTCTGTATGGCATCGATACCCGCTGCCTGACCAAGACAGTCCGTGAATACGGTGTTATGAATGCTAAACTGATGTACACCAGGCCTGAAGCATCTGAGGCGAAAGCACTGAAGGAGTATAAGATTACCGGCGCTGTACAGGCTGTTACCGTAAAAGAACCGGAATTGCATCAGGCAAAGGACGCAAAATACAAGGTGGTGCTGATGGATTTCGGCGCTAAAAGACGTATCCGCCGCAATCTGATGAAGCTGGGCTGTAATGTTACGGTTGTACCGGCTTC
>CADCQO010000054.1 GCA_902803585.1 uncultured Ruminococcus sp. | reverse complement strand
ATCAAGAAAAATCTGAAATTATCCGACAGAATCTATCATTGTGATAACTGCGGAAACACTGTTGACAGAGATTATCAGGCAAGTGTTCATCTGATGAGATATTATGAATTAACGGCATAGCTCAAACAAGTGTCGTTAATATGTACCCGTACGTTAGCGGGGAATTTACGCCTTTGGAGTGTTATATCAAACATGAGTAGGTGGATTGTCGAAAATGGACACGAGGAACAAGGAAGAAACATAAAAGTTGTTTTTATAAGTTTTCAGTAACGGACGATATGCACGCTATTTCTTATCTGTTGAGAAAAAATATCAAGAATGGTATCGTTGATACCATACGTCACCCTTTGAAACTGATTGTATACGGGCTGATCGGCATCAGTCTGGTTTATGCAGTCATCAGAGGATTTACGATGGAAGTTGATGTCAATCATAAACTGGACAGCAGGATTCTGTACGGTGCATTTCTGGCACTGCTTTATTTTATCAGCATTCCCATTATGCTGAAAGGACTCAGTACCGGTTCCAGTTTCTTTACAATGGGTGATGTCAACAATTTGTTTGTAGCGCCGGTTTCTCCCAAAAAACTTTTGGTCTACGGCATCGGCAAGCAGCTGGCGACCTCGCTGTTTCTGGTAGTCTGTTTTTCGGCATACGGCAGCATGGCACTGAAAATGTTTGACTTGTCATGGCAGAATGCACTGCTGCTGGTGGGCGGTATTGCCCTGATGCTGTTCATGGTACAGATAATCACACTGTTGATTTTCTGCTTGTGCAGCGCAAAACCTTCGCTGAATACGATACTCAAATATTTTATTTACTTTCTGGCGGTTTACGCATTGGGTACGACAATTGCTTTTATGTTCATCAGGGGAATGACACTCGAAAACCTTTTTACAGCGATTTCACAGCCTTATCTGCAGTATGTGCCGATAATCGGCTGGGTACATGGTTTTATATTCGGTCTGATGTACGGCAGCGGCACACATATATTGTTATACGGTCTTTTACTGCTGCTGTGCTGCATTGTAAGCATTGTTCTCTTTTGCCTGACAAAACTGGATTATTACGAAGATGTTCTGCAGAATGCAGAAAACTATTATGAATTTCGGGAAAGTATCCGTACCGGCAACATTACCGATAAAGTTATGCTGGGGAATAAGAAAATCCTGCTTCGCAAAACAGGCATTAATAAAGGCAGCGGTGCCGCCGCTATTTTTTTCAAGCACCTGAGAGAGGGAGCAAGACGTTCTCGTTTTATGTTTTTCAACATTAACACCATTGTGCTGCTTGGCGTAACAGCGGTAATTGGTCTGGCAATGAAAAGTTCCTTCAGTGACTCTGAGAAGGTAACAGTCATTTATATTGCTGTTGTCGTTATTTGTGCGTATATCCAGTTTTTCTTCAGTGCGGCAGGCGACTGGGTCAAAGAACTGAACAAGCCTTATATTTTTCTGATTCCGGATTCCCCCGTAAAGAAACTGATTATGGCAGGAGCGACCAGTATCATCAAGCCGTTTGTTGACGGAGTCATTTCCTTTGTTTTTTTGTGGATACTGGTAGGAGGCAATCTGTTCGATGTGCTGATCTGTACGATGGTCTACGGCAGCTTTGGCTGTATCTACATTTCGTCCAATATTCTGGCACAGCGTATTGTTGGACTGAGCGGCAACAGGGGCGTATTTATTACATTTTATATGGGCATCATGGTGCTTCTTATGATTCCGGGTATTTTTGTAGGTATTCTTTTGATTTCTGCTGTTCCGAAGGAGTGGCTGGTATTTGCCGCCTCTGTTGTAGGCTTGCCGGTGCTGGTATGGAATCTTTTCATTTCGCTGATGATTTTTATGCTGTGCAAAAATCTGCTGAACAATATCGAATAGGGCAGGATAACGTTAACATTCAGATTTCAGGCGGATCGAACGCAGAAAATCCTGTCGGGGCTTTTATCGGGTCCGCAGAAGATAAAGTCCCGTTGCACGAGCATCGTCCGGTCATTTTCAGCAGCAGGGGACAGAATATCCCTGCTGTTGTACGATTATTTTTTTAGGGACACTTTACAAGCGGGAATTTTTGTCTTATAATATTAGAGTTAGTGTCAGTAAGATGGATTTTAACAAATAATGGTGGGTGGATTATGTTACAGTTTGAAGAATTGAAGCTGCAGTTGGAAGCATTGGAACCGGATATAAAAGATCTGGCTAATGCGCTCGGACTGGATAAAATGAAAATGGAGATTGAGCAGCTGGAGCAAAGAGCAGCACAGCCCGGTTTCTGGGATGACGTGGAAAACTCGCAGAAGGTACTGCAAAAAACAGGTACATTGAAAAACAAGGTCAGCGCATACGATGCACTGGTAGCGTCCTACGAGGATACAATGGCGTTGATTGAGCTGGCAAACGAAGAGGAAGATTTGTCTTTGTTGGAAGAAGCACAGCAGGAGCTGGATGCTGTTGTACAGAATTATGAGAAGCAGCGTTTGCAGACCCTGCTGACCGGTGAGTATGACAGCAAGAATGCTATTCTGACGTTCCATGCCGGTGCCGGCGGTACAGAGGCGCAGGACTGGGCGGAGATGCTCTATCGTATGTATACGAAGTGGGCGGAACAGCATGGATTCAAAGTAACAGAGGTAGACTATCTTGATGGTGAAGAAGCAGGACTGAAAAGTGCTGTTTTGCTGATTCAGGGAGAGAATGCCTATGGCTATCTCAAAAGCGAATCCGGTGTACATCGTCTGGTGCGTGTATCGCCCTTTGATGCCTCCGGCCGCCGTCATACATCTTTTGCTTCTCTGGAAGTCATGCCGGAAATGGATAATACAGTAGAAGTAGAAATTCGTCCGGAAGATGTAAAAATGGACGTATATCGTGCAAGCGGTGCAGGCGGTCAGAAGGTCAATAAAACTTCTTCCGCTGTACGTCTGACACATATTCCGACAGGTATCGTAGTAGCCTCTCAGGTAGAGAGAAGCCAGTATCAGAACAGAGATATTGCTATGATGATGCTGAAATCGAAGCTGCTGGAAATCAAAGAGCGTGAACATCTGGAGAAAATCGAAGATATCAAGGGTGTTCAGAAAGAAATTGCATGGGGTGCACAGATCCGTTCTTATGTGTTCATGCCGTATACAATGGTCAAGGATCATCGAACAGGCTTTGAAACAGGTAATATCAATGCTGTTATGGACGGTGATCTGGACGGCTTCATCAACGCCTACCTCAAAGCGGCCAGCCTGAACAAGCTCAACAGCGATTTTACAGAAGAATAATGTTTTGCCTGTACACCAAACATTACGCAAAAATGTTTGGTGTATTTTTATAAAAGTACTGTTTTTGGGACACCCTCTGTGATATAATAGAGGTACTACTATGAGAGGAAGTGACGATATGCTTCAAGTGATCGCAGGGCGCAGCGGCAGCGGAAAAACAGAAATGATTCATCGCTGTATCCGTCAATGCGCAGAAGAAAAGGAAATTATCTTTCTGGTACCCGAACAAAGTACCTTTCAGAACGAAAAGCGTATTCTGGATGCTCTGGGCGCACAGCAAGGCGCTCGTGTGAAGGTACTCAGTTTTAAAAGATTGTACGATACTGTGACAGATGAATACGGCGGGCATAGTCTTAAAAGAATTGATGACGGCGCAAAGGCGGTGCTGATGAGTCTGGCAGCAGAAGAAATATCGGAACAGCTGGTGCTGTATGCCAGCAGAAGCAAGCGGAATGATTTTGCGGAACTCATGCTGAACGCCGTCAACGAATTCAAAATGTGCGCTATTACGCCGGAAGAACTGGCTGCAGCAGCGAGTAAGACAGATAATTTACGGCTGCGGCAAAAATTAAAGGAGAGTGCAGCAATTTATGCGGCTTATGATGCCCTGCTGCATAAGGCTTACGCTGATCCTGATGATGATATGACCCGCCTGTATGAAATGCTGCAGGAGCGTCCTTTTTTTAGCGGAAAAACGGTATTTATAGATTCCTTCAACGGTTTTTCGGGGCAGGAAAAAAAGGTGCTGGAATGTATTCTTTATCAGGCGGAATCGGTATACATTGCTTTGTGCTGTGACAGAATTGATGCACAGAAGGCAGGGCATTCTGTTTTTCAGGAGCCCCATGCTACGCTGCGCTGGATAACGATGACAGCGGAAAAGCTCGGCGTGAAGACAGAACCGATACAATGGCTCGAAAAAGAACTGCGTTATCGCAGTCCATCTCTCAGTGCGATAGAAGCATCTGTATTCCGCTTTGACGGTGATTCCTATGATTACAAGGACGATGCTGTACAGATTTATGAAGCGGAAGATGAGTATGACGAGGTCCGGCAGGTTGCCCGTCAGATTTCTCTGCTGGTAAGGGAAAAAGGGTATGCCTACCGTGACATTACTGTCATTTTCCGTAATCCTGCGATGTATAAAAGCATTATTGCCTCGGAATTTCCGAAATTCGATATTCCGTTCTTTATGTCCGATCCGCAGTTACTGGAAGAAAAACCGCTGATCCGTCTGATACTTTCCGCATTTGAGATTATCCATTCCTCGTTCAGCACAGAAAGTATCCTGACCTATCTGAAGACAGACCTGACAAACCTGTTTTCCAATGATGTTTATCTGCTGGAAAACTATGTGTATCTCTGGAATATCAGAGGGGGACGCTGGAAGTCACCCTTTACAATGAATCCTGCCGGCAACACCGAAAAAATCAATGAAAAAGAACTGGCGTATATTGAAAATCTTCGTCAGAAAGTCATGAAGCCGCTGACAGAATTTTCTGACAATCTGGCGGCTGCAAAGAATGGCGCAGAGATTTCCAAAGCAGTTTATGGATTGCTGAAATGTCTGAAAACAGACGAAAAAATGAGACAGCTTGTGCTTCAGTTTGATGAGGCAGACGAACTCAAGCAGAAGGAACTGGAAGCCAGAATATGGGATATTACGATGGCATTGCTGGACAAAATGTATACAGTGCTGTCGGATACACCCGTTGACAGCAGGCGTTACTATGAATTGCTGAAGCTGATGGTTCGCAAAAATCCGCTTTCGGATATTCCACAGACCCTTGACCATGTAGTGATCGGTACGGCGGGCAATATCAGAACACAGGCGCAGAAAGCGGTATTCATCATCGGTGCTTTAGAGGGAGTTTTTCCTGCTGTACCTGCAGCAACAGGAATTTTCAGCGACAGCGAAAGAACTGCCCTTCTGGGAATGTCCCTGCCGCTGTATGATGCACTGGAGGGCTTTTCACAGAAAGAAAAATTCAATGCCTACGATGCACTGTCACTGCCCTCAGAAAAGCTGTTTGTCAGCCGCTGTCTGTCTACTGCCAAGGGCGAAAGCTGTGAACCGTCCGTCATCATTAAGGAAATAGAAGCGATTCTTCCGAATGTTGCCATAAAGCGTTACAGTGACCTGCCTGTACAGGAACGTTTCTTTACAAAACAGCAATCCTTTGAGGAATGTGCCGCGCTCTGGCAGGAAAACTCTGCGGTATCAGCGTCACTCAAAGCCTATTTCCGTGAGTCGGAGGATTATTCCTCTTCCTGCGGTGCGATAGAGAGAATGCGCCGTGATGAGCCGTACCGCCTGACTTCGTCCGAAAAGGCGAAACAGCTTTTTGGCGAGAAATTGTCTTTGTCTGCCTCTCAGACAGAAGTTTACTACCAATGTCCTTTCCAGTATTTCTGCCGTTACGGTCTGAAAGCCTACCCCAGAAAACGTGCTGATATGAATGCCGGCATGTATGGCAGTGCCGTACATTTTGTTCTGGAACAGATAATGAAAAATGAAGGTGCGGAACAGCTTAAGACAGCAGATAATGAAACACTGTCGGGTCTGATTGATAAATATATTGAGGAATATCTGAAAGGAATCGGCGGCACAGCGGAGAGAACCAGCCGTTTCATGGCACAGCTTCAGCTCATCAAGCGGAACCTGTGTATTTTATTGAAGCGTGTGATTGCTGAAATGAAAGCAGGCAGCTTTGTGACAGCAGATTTTGAGCTGAATATCGGCCCGCAGGGCAGTATTCCTGCCTACGAATTAAAGATTCCTTCCGGCGAAACTATCAATATTGTGGGAATAGTGGACAGGGTAGATACCTATGTCAAGGATAACTGTAAATATATCCGCATTGTTGACTATAAAACCGGCAACAAAAAATTTCGTCTGTCAGATGTTTTGTACGGTCTGAACATTCAAATGCTTTTGTACCTTTCCATTATCCGGAAAAACGGCACAGACTATTACTCTGAAAATCATCAGTACGATCTGCTGCCTGCTGGTATTTTATATATGCCTTCAGCAGCGGTCACCAAAACAAAAGACTACCATTCCGATCAGCAGCGCAGCAGCGCATTGAAGCAGCAGCAAGCATCTTTCCGTATGAACGGTTTGTTGCTGAATGACAAAGAAATTCTGACGGCAATGGAAAGCGACGGCGCAGGCATCTTTATCCCCGCTAAATTCAATAAGGACGGCAGCCTGTCAGACGCCAACAGCAGCCTTGCTGATCTGGAAAGCTACGGCCATATTTTTTCTTACATTGACAAAAAGCTGATACAAATGGCGCAGGCACTTTATAAAGGAAATATTGACCGTCTGCCGGTCAAGGGACGCAATACAGATGGCTGTATTTACTGCGATTACCGTACAGTATGCGGCTTTGAGGAAGGAAAAAAGACACGTCCGGTTACAAATCTGTCCTTAAATGATGCAATCGCTGTTATTGACAAAGAGGAGGGAACGCCCAATGAGTAAAATGGAATTTACGCAGGCACAGCAGAATGCAATTGATGCATCGGGTGGATCCATCATTGTATCAGCCGCAGCAGGTTCCGGCAAAACAAGGGTACTGGTGCAGAGGGTAATCAATCTGCTGACCAATACAGAAAAACCCATAGATGCCGACCGTTTGCTGATCGTGACATTCACTAAGGCAGCGGCAGAGGAAATGCGTTCCCGTATTGCCTCCAGAATTGAAGAACTGTTGTTTTATGAGCCGGAAAATGCCATACTCCGCCGTCAGCAGTTATTGCTGACACACTCTGACATTTGTACGATCCATAGCTTTTGCAGCAGAATCATCAGAGAAAATTTCTATTTGCTGGATATAGATCAGGATTTCCGCATTGCCTCTGAGGGAGAAGGAAAGGTATTGAAGCACAGGGTCATGTCAGAACTGATAGAAGAAAAATATCAGCAGCAGGACAGCGGTTTTTTACTGCTGAGCGAGCTGCTGTCATCTTCCAGATCTGATAATGTGCTGGAAAAAGAACTGCTTGCCGTTTACGAAAAAAGCAATTCGCATCCGTTTCCGGCAAAATGGCTGACAGAAGTTGCAGCCTTTTATGATCCGTCTGTACCGGTCGGCAGAACGATTTATGCCGATGTAGCCTATGAACATCTGCGGAATTCTCTGCCTTATATGCAGTATATGCTGGAACAGGCAGATCAAATAATTAAAAACAATGCGGATTTTTGCAGCGGCACGAAGACCTGCGGAGAAAATAAACTGAATTATCTCAGGAATTTCCTTCAGAAGCTGGAAACTGCACTGCAAAGCAGGGAATGGGACGTTATTTTCGCCTGCATGAACGGATTTCAGAAAGTATCTTACCGCAAGCCAACGGGCAAAAAAGTAACAGTTGGCAAAGAAGAATGTGAGATTGTCAGAAATAGTTTTGATACCATTGATACGATTATCGAAGAAACGCTCATGCCGGTTTTTGGCATTGACAGTGCTTCCTACGAAAGAGATACCGCCCAGCTTTATCCGGTTGTTTTAGCACTCTGTGATGTGCTCAAAACGTTTGACGAGCGGTATTTTGCCGCTAAAAAGGAAAGAGGACTGCTGGACTTTTCCGACCTTGAACATCTGATGCTTCGTTTGCTTGTCACCGATGATGAATCGGGCATGAAAAAAACGGAATTTGCACAGAATCTTTCCCGTCAGTATGACCAGATCATGGTAGACGAATATCAGGATACGAATGAAACGCAGGAATGTATTTTCCGTTTTGTTTCTCAGGAAGAAAACAATCTCTTTGTCGTGGGAGATATCAAGCAAAGTATTTACCGTTTCAGAGAGGCCAATCCGGAGATTTTCAAAATCCGTCGGAAGAATTCGGTGCTTTATAACGGAGAACACCCCACATTTCCCGCAAAAATCATTCTTGACAGGAATTTCCGCAGCCGTGACGGTATCATTGAAAGTATCAACTTTGTTTTTCATGCTGTGATGTCGGAACGTGTAGGCGAAATTGAATATAATGACGAAGAGAAGCTGACAACAGGCGCTTCTTATCCGTCATGGGACGAAGTTCCTGCCGAACTGCATGTGCTGGATACTTACGCCATTTGCAAGGAAAACGTATCGGAGGAAGAAGAAGACAGAAACCGATACAAGAAAGAAGCGCAGTATATTGCCCGATTGATTCGGGAAAAAATCGACAGCGGAATGCTGATAACAGAAAAAGGCAAACAGCGTCCTGCTGTATACGGAGATTTTACGATTCTCATGCGTTTCCTGTCAACACATGGGCAGGATTATACCGATATCCTGAACCAGTACGGTATTCCCGCCTACATTGACAAGCCGTATAGTCTGTTCGGCTGCTACGAGGTAAATATTTTGCTTTCACTTTTGAAGACGATTGACAATCCCCTGCAGGACATTCCTGTTCTTGCACTGCTGCTGAGTCCCGTTTTCGGATTTACGGCTGATGATCTGGCAGATCTCAAGGCAGAAGAGGAAGGACGTTTTCTGTTTAATAAAATGTATCATGTGCTCAGCCGCACCGAGAATAAAGAAACACCCTTGTTCCGAAAATGTTCTTATTTCAAGGAAATCTTTGATACTTTGAGAAAACTGGCTGTAACGGTCGGCGTAAGCAGAGTACTGGACGCTTTTTTTGATAAAACAGGTTACCTTCCGATTATTACGGCTGCTGAAAATGGAGATATCCGCCTCAAAAATATCCGCAAGTTCATGAGCTTTGTACGGGATTATGAGAGCAGCGGAAAGACCGGTCTGACAGGTTTTGTACGGTATCTGAATTATCTGGAAGAGAACAAAACAGAAATCAGTGCATCAGATACTGTACCGTCCAATGCCGTCAAGATCATGAGCATACATCATTCCAAAGGTCTGGAATTTCCGGTTTGCATTTTAGCCGGACTGAATGCAAAGGGCAGCAATGATACGGAAGAAATTTTGTGTCATACTCATCTGGGACTGGGGTTAAAAGTGATAGACAGGGATAATATGCTGAAATTCAATACCCTGCAGCGCAATATTATTTCCATCTGTAAAGACGCTGAAAACATGAGTGAAGCGATGCGTGTGCTTTATGTAGCGATGACGAGAGCCAAAGAAAAGCTGATTGCTGTCGTAAGCTACGCTGCATCAGCGCCGGATAGTCTGGAGAAAAAGCTGGAAGATCTTGGTTCTCAGATTCGTTTGAATGACGGACGCATTTCCACTCATTCGGTCGAAAAAACATCATCATTGGCGGACTGGCTGATGATGTGTGCAATGGTTCATCCGTCTATGCAGCAGCTCCGTATAGATGCCGGTATTCCGGACGGGCCGACTCTGCCTTGTACAGCCGAATGGAAATATCATTTCGTAACGCAGCTTGCAGCGAGAGACGTTTCTTCCGATGATGCCGAACAATCGGTTCCGCCGGAACAGGAAATACTGGAGTTTTTAGAAGATCGTTTTGACCAGACATACCGTTATCAGAAACGGACGGTCATTCCCTCCAAGGTATCTGCTTCTGCTTTGGTGCATACGGCTGCAGATTATCCGATTGCTTCTTCACGCCCTGCTTTTATGCAGGCAGATAAAATGACGGGTACAGAAAAGGGAACGGCTCTGCATACCTTCCTTCAGTATGCTGATTTTCAGGCACTGGAAAGCGATGCAGAAAAAGAAAAGGCTCGTCTGGTACAGGACGGTTTTCTTTCACAGGAACAGGCAAATGTCGTTGATACGAAGGACATTGAAAGTTTCCTGCACAGTGAAATTTATGCAGATATCCGCTGTGCAGAGCGTGTTTTAAGAGAATACCGCTTTGTGGTGAATCTGTCTGCTTCCGATATCGACCCCGATTATCCGCCGGAGGAGAGCGTGATTCTGCAGGGTGCGATGGATTGTCTTATTATCGGAAAAGACGGTATCATCATTGTGGATTACAAGACTGACAGGGTAAAATATGCCGAAGAACTGGCGGAAAAATATCGTACACAGCTTTTACTGTATAAAAAGGCAGCGCAGCAGCTTTTCCCGCTGCCTGTTAAAAAGTGCTGTATCTATTCTATTCACAAATCGCAGGTTGTCAATGTTGAATCATAATCGGTTGTTTGCCGCATAAAAATAGAGCATGAAGAATTGGCTTCATGCTCTGTTTTTTTGCAGATGAGAAGGGTGAACAGACGGGAGGAAAAACATGGATATTTTTTCTGCATTTGCCGTAAGCTTTTCGCTGGCTGCGGATGCGATGGCGGTTGCTGTCTGCTGCGGTCTGAGGAGCAGGAATACTGACCGGAAAGGAGCTTTGCTCACGGGCGGATTATTTGGTTTTTTTCAGATGCTTATGTCACTTCTTGGCTGGAGTATCGGAAAAGTGGGCGAACCGCTGACAGACGGCAAGGAGAGCATTATTTCCTTTGTTATTTTACTGCTGCTTGGCATCAAAATGCTTTCAGACTCCCGCCATGAGCCGACAGAACCGCTTGCGGCAGTAGGCACAAAAGAACTTGTTTTATTTTCCATTGCCACCAGTATGGATGCCCTTGCATTAGGAACTGTTCTGCCGCTTGCCGTAAAAGCATTTTCAGTATTTTCACTGCTGACGGCAGTTTTATTGATTGGCATTGTGACATTTATATTGTCTTATTCGGGGTTTCGTTTTGGTCATCATTTCCGTCGTTTAAGTTCACGGCGAGCTGTTTTTATGAGCGGGTGCGTCTTGATCCTGCTGGGATTCAAAATTTTGCTGATGGGGTAATGTCAAGGGAAAAAGGCACTTTATGACAGGGATTTTTGGACGCCAAATACTTATATTTTTAAATAACAACAAAAAGAAGGTCACATTATTGTGGAACTTTGGATAAAAAAATTGTTGAAATTTCTGAAAAAATAGACTATAATATTCTCAATCGGTCAAAATCGTATTATTTTTGGCTGACAAAAAATCACACTCTGGAGGTTCATCATGAATCAGTTTGACAATTATTTATCGGGATTATCTGTCGGGGAACACGTGAGGATTACACAGACCAACGGACAAGTATTAGAAGGCGTCATTGTGCAGAACGATGGAACAGAAAGTTTTCAGCTGCAAGTCACAATGAAAATGTTTGTGCGCTATCGTGCAGTTGATTCACTGGCGGTAATTTCCGCTTCTGAAGCAGAGAATTCCGGCAAGGTACCGTCTGTACCGGCGGCAGCTGTTCCCGCTAAAGCGCAGGAAAATAAACAAGTACCTGATTTCAATCCGAAACAGCTTCCGGTCATCAAGGTGCTGCCCTCCAAAGACATGCTTTATGACATGGAAACAAACGAAGATACTTTCAAGAAACTGATAGACGGTCTCAGTGCCTCCGACAAAGCATTGCTGGAAGCAACAGCCAACAGTCTGCTCAGTGCCTACGAAAGCAATAACGAAGAAAATATGCATATGACGGCAGTACAAATTTCCCAGCTTGCCCAGAACTGGAAAATCGAAGATAGCTGTCAGGCGACTAAAACAGCAGCGGCTGCCTTTTATCTGGCAGGAGACTATCAGGATGCTGTCAACACGCTCTATTTCCACGACTGTATCCGAGAGGCCTATCTCACAGCCTTCAACGCCTCTTACCGCACCAATGAAGATGTCACCTATCACAGAATGGCAGCCTCGCTGTCCGTACTTTATCTGTTGTACAGTTCTTCTCAGGAATATTATGAAGAAGCCTCTGCGTGTCTGCGTGATACGACAATACGCTGCAAAGATATTTCCGGTGTGGAATTTTTTGCTGAGAACATGAAAAACGACTGGCAGAAAACCTATTGTTATGAAGTTCTGAAAAGAGTATGCGACAAGCTCCACATCACTTTCAGCGACAATCAGGATGTTCCGGAGCTGATTGCACTTGTCAAAGGAAAATATAACAGTACCGGTATTGTTTCCTGCCTGCTTAAACTGGAACGTGACAAAATCGCTCAGGAGCTGAAGACCTCTTCTCCAGATGACGTGCCGGACGGCGGCATTAAATCTTCTCCCACAGGCGCGATGTATGATACTTTGGGTGAAATCACGAAGCTGAACTTTTTTGAAGACAAAGGAAAAATTACCGGCCTGAGCGGAAAGGTGTATGATTTTGAATTTAACGATATTCCTGACGCTAATTTCCGGAAAAAAATCAAAAGCATGGCAGGACAGAGCAGTAAGAAATTCAATATTCCCGTCAGGTTTGAAGTAGACACTTCCTATTCCAAATCGGTTGCCATCAATATCACTGCTCAGCCAGCTATCAAACGTCCTGTTCCTGCTTCTTCTGCAGCTGTTGCCTCTCCCGTTGTTACTTCTTCCGCTGCTGTCATTCCTACATATGCAGATCCCAATCAGCTTTTTTCGGCACAAAAATATACTGCTGCTTTGCAGGGCTATCAGAGATGGCTGGAAATGGGAAAAATCGAAGAGGGCTTCTGCGGCTGTGTACAGTGCTATCTGAAGTTCATGAAAATGTTCCCCGAGAAGAGCGAAGAATATATGAAAGAACTGCGTACCATTACGCAGTCCTATGAAGCAAAGCTGCCCGTTACAATTAAATCGTATTCCTCGCTGCTGCAGGCTTATGCTAAAATCGAAGAAAGCGAAAAGTCAGTTGCAGCTGTGGACAAGATGCTCAAGTATAACATTTTCAAAGATGAATCGCAAAAGCTTCACTTCATGATTACAAAAGCAGGAGCATGGCGCAGAATGGGTGAAACAGAAAAAGCCATTGAAGCACTGGAAGAAACCTGTATATTTGTTGAGAAGAACCATCTTTACGAGAAGAGAGAGCAGGTTCGCAATATCACTTATGTTGAACTTGCGGAAATGTATGCGGATATCGGCAATTATCAGCAGGCGCAGTATTATCTGGATATGTCCGGCGTGAATCCGAAAAAAGATGCTTTGAGAGAGCGTATCCGTGACATTCGCAGACAGCAGACTGCCCTCAAAATAGACGATATGGAAGAAACTCCGGCACCTGAAGAAAATCTTTCTGCGGAAGATACAGGCAGTTCTGTTCCTGAAACACCAGAAACAGATGCTGAAAACGCAGAGGTTTTCGATGAGCCTTCCAAGAGTGATGACAGCTCTCCGGCTGATACAGAGGAAGAGTCCGATACAGCCGAAAACGGTGAGATGGAAGAGTTAGTAGAATACACGGATGAAGAGGCGTTTGACCGTCTTATCGTCAGTGACGAAGACATCTTTGAAACAGCCTTTTCCTTCGGAGAAGGACAGCTTGATTGTATGCTGACCTATCTGGCGGCAGCAGCTTACATCTGTCAGAACACATTGAGCGACCGTAAATCGTCTTATCTGGATATTCCTCTGACGGATTCCATTGTCGGTACGGACGAATTAGTAAATGCTGCCTTTGCAACACATGGTTTTCATCAGTCGCTTTCCTGTGACCGCCTGATGCTGGACTATCTGAACGGCCGTGAGATCATTCCCGAGTATAGCTCATTGTTCTTTATTGCGGCAGCTCTGAGGGCGATGTTCTCCGAAAAGATGCTTCAAACCTTTGAGATGGACCGCATGATAGCGGAGCTGGAAAAAATCACGCCTGAAGAATACAGTCCGAGAGTATTGGCGCTGACTTCCCTGATGCAGTCATTTAAAACCATGACAGGTTACAGCATGGACGTATTCGCAGATTACAACACCCGCAACGAGGTTACGCAGACGATTATCCGCAACGCGGAGGAATGCCGTGAGTATATTGACGGCAGAGTAAAATCCTACGAGAGTCAGGGCCGCCTCAGACGCGCAAGAGAAATGATGTTCCACGACAAAGAAAGTATCATCGCTGTTGGTCTGGACATTGTATGCGAAGACCGTGTCAGCAGTCTGGCAAAAATCAAGCGCAGAATCATAGATACCTTCATGAGAAACGAAGAAAGCCCTTCTGTCGAGAATATTGATGTCAAAAAGCTGGATCTGTTCATCGACACAAAATGGGACATTGCAAGAGACAATATCCTGTCAGAAAAGAAGCACGTCAACAGACCTTACGATAATCTCAAGGGCGGCAGAAGAAACAACATCATCATCATGCTGAAACGGGCAATTGACTGTATCTGTCAGTGGATCAATGTTTCTGAGAACGCTGAAGTAACAAAGGGCGTTTATTCTCTGGGCCAGTACACTTCCAGAAGACAGGAGATGCTTGACAATCTTTATCAGCTTTCCCGCCAGATAAGCAGTGATTTGGAAGAAGGCTTTGACTGGGGTCTGTACAGTATCGGCATAACAGCAGAACAGATGATAGAGAAGCTGGAAGGCACCTATCAGGCTTCGTCTGAAAAATATATGTTCATCAATTTCCTCAGAACCAACCATATTCTGTTGGACGAAGATTATATTCCGGACATCACCTCCACTTTCAGTGACCTGAAAGACTTTGATATCTTTAGCCGTATCAAGGCTTATGCCGCCTCCAAAATGACAGATTGGAAATACAGAATTCAGCAGATTTTCAGCAATAATATTCATAATAACAATTTCCGCTCCGTTGAACTGATCCGCAGCTACGGCGAGGCAATTGGCGACAAGGAAATCACTGAGCATCCGATGTATGAAAATCTGGAAGAATGTATCCGTTCCGGAAAGAAACGCACCACCTACTTCTACAAGGACTTCAAGAACGAGCTGGAACTGGACGAAAGCTATGGAAGTATTTCAGATGCTGCCGGCTATAAGACCTTTGTAGGACGCAATATTGACGCATGGTACAGCGCAGCGATTGCCTCTGGTGACTTCGGCTTCTTCAGTGACCTGATGGATGTTTACCGCCAGACAATTTCTGAAAATGCTGAAGCAACAGCCGTTAAGCTGATGAAGCAGCTCAAAGATCTGGCTGATGATTCTTCCTATGACTTTGGCATTTACACTGTACAGCAGATCAGAGATCATATCGAGGACAGAAACTTTGCTATCGCTGAAAATATCCTGAACTGCATCCGCCGCAGTGACACAAAGATGATTACCGACTTCACCAGAGAGCCGAAAAGCCATTTTGACAGCTTCATGGCGGAATATGATGTGCTGTATCGTGCCGTATCCGATACCAAGATCAACCTGCAGAAATCGCTGATGAACTATTACGGCAAGAAGAGCATCGAGCTTGTTCTTCGTACTGTCACCAATAACATCAACAAGGACGTAAGAGGCGGTATTGCCCTGATCAACAGCTGGCCGGTGATGAACCCCGCCGGTGAGGAGAGAATCAGCAAGTTTGTGAGTCTGCTGGGCTTTACAGATGCCGTTGTTACCAGAAGTACGGAATACGGCAAAGACGATGTATACATGGTACGCAGAGCAAAGAAAACCGGCAAGATCACTTATCCTCACCCGATTCCCGCCTTTGGTTCCCTGTCAGTCGAAGAAGGTTTCCGTGTATTGGTTCTTTACGGCCGTTATGATACAGACAGACTGATTGACAAGTTCCACGAGATCAACACCGTTGCACGCAACACCATTGTTATTCTGGACTCTATTCTCAATCAGGAAGAGAGAAGACGCTTTGCCAGAAAAATCAAGGAAGAAAAATCCTTTGCCAGATCCTTTATCATCATTGACAGAGTACTTCTGCTCTATCTTGCAAAGCATTATCAGGCCAACACGATCAGCCGTATGCTGATGGCGATAACGATGCCGTTCTCCTACAACCAGCCCTATTGTCCGAAACCTAACGCACCGCTGCCGCCTGAACTGTTTACAGGCAGAACCGAAGAATTGACAAAAATTGAAGCCTATGACGGTGTAAACCTTGTCTACGGCGGCCGTCAGCTTGGTAAAAGTTCCCTGCTTCACAGAGCTGCTCTCAACATTGATAAAAACGCTAGCGGTGACAGGGCGATTGTCATCAATATCCGTGAACTGAATTACACAGATGCAGCAAGAATGGTATCGCAGGAACTGGTGCTGGCAGATATTCTCCCCGAAGGCTCGGAGTGTGATGACTGGGATACCCTTACAATGCACATTAAGAAGCGCCTCAAGGACGAATCGGAAACCCGCATCAACTACCTGCTGTTAATGCTTGACGAAGCGGACGAGTTTATCGGAAGCTGTCAGGAACTGAGATACCGTCCGATTACAAACCTCAAAAGCCTGAATTCTCCCCGTTTCAAATTTGTACTGGCAGGTCTGCATAACCTTTCAAAATACGATTATGAGGTCGTTTCCTCCAAAAATTCGGACATTTCACATCTGGAATCAGTTGTTATCCGTCCGTTCAGACGTCCCGAAGCTACCGAGCTCCTGACTCATGCGCTGGCTTATCTCGGCTTTATCTTCAGCGATGATGTCATCAACCTGATTCTTGCCAAAACCAATTATTTCCCTGGTCTGATTCATTTGTATGCCCAGAAGCTGATCGCTGCCCTTACCAATGACGATTACGCCGGCTACAGCGAAATGGATACGCCGTACTATTATGTTACCGAGAGTCACATCAAAAAGGTACTTGCTGACCAGAATTTCAAGGACGAAATCAACGAAAAGCTCCGCATGACGCTGGAAATCAAAGGTAAGGAAAACAGTCCGTACTATATCATCGGATTGATTCTTGCCTACCTGTATTATGAATCGGAAGACGGCACAAAGACAGAGTTTACAGTAGATGACATTATCAACAAGGCCAAAAGTGACGAAATCAACGTCCTGATGCAGTATACCCGTGAGCAGATCGAAGAACTGATGCACGAGATGTGGGATCTGAATATTCTCAGTGCAAAGGGTGACCACTATATGTTCTCTACTGAAGGATTTCGTGAACTTCTTGGTACAAAAGCAGAGGTAAATTCCTCCCTGTCTTTCTATATGGGAGGTAGTGAAGCATGAGAATTGAGGATATCTGGTGGAAAAGATTGTCCAATCCCGTCAACCTGATTGAAAGTGTGGTCGACATACTGCTTGATAACCGTTCTGTAGTAGTTGTGTTCGATGATGACCTTCCGTGGAGGGAAACCTTCATGGAGGCCATCTCGGAAGAAGTAGAAGTTTACAGTTCTGAGATGAGAACCAAGCACCATTCTCTTGCTGACCATCAGGATCCCGGCGATTTTCTGCTGAAACATTACTGCAGTGCCGAAGTACAGCGTGAATACTGGCCTCCTGACAGCAAAGCAGGATTTCTGGCGAACCGTCCGCAGGTTTCGCTGAACAAAAGTTATGTTTTTGTCGATCTCAAAGGAGATTCCTCCAAATGGGTCAGCTTCATCAAGGAGTACACTTCCTATTTTGAAGAGGGTGTGCCGCATGGACTTTTCGTTCTTTTCACAACTGACAGAAAATTTTTAGAATCCGGAAAGAAAAAGGGCGAGGACGATGAAAGCGCTTCCCCTCCGATACAATTTCTGGATTACACAGAATTTATTCATGACTATGATACCTACCTGTTATGTATGACCCTGCTCTCCCAAAAGAAACTTTCCATGCTGCAGCAGCAGTATCTTTCAGAGATTGTTGTGGCCCTGTCAGGAAACAATGTCGCCTTAGCGGGTGCGCTGGCCGACAGCGGAGAAGTTCTGGCAGAACATACACAGCAAGTAACTGATCAGGTTCTGAGGGAACTGAACCTTTCCCAAAAGGCACTTCATCTGGATATCGGACAGGCACTCTGGCAGGCACAGCTGAAAATCCTGTTTCCCATATTGGAAAAATTCCGTCAGAATTTCATTTCCGTTTACAAAAAAGAGGTTGATGCGCTGTTTTATGCACCACACCCTTCTCTGAAATTCGATTGTGAAACATCAGAGGAACTGGAAATCGGACAATTGTACCTGCTTTTTGTGAATACCCGTATCCTGCCATTTCATGATTACGACCTTCTGCATTCCGCAAGGCTGGCGAGAAACCATCTTGCACATCTGGAAGCACTCCCTTATCAGGAATTAAAGTCCCTTTTTACCATCAGCATCAAAGGTAAGGACTGACATTCTGTCACATCTCAGTTTTTTCTCATAGCGTACGGTACTGCCTCGTGTGAAAACAGGGCGCAGTACCGTTTATTGTTCTCCTAAAGAAAAATGTGCCATAAAAGGTGCGGAAAATCCCCAAATATGGACATTTTAACCTGCAAAATAGACGAAACATCAAAAAAATTATTATTTACTTTAGATAAAAATATTGATTTTATATTTCATAATATGCTATAATAATACATAAAAGAAATCAGAGAGGTGCTGACAATGTCTGAGGAAATAAAAATAACGCACTCCGAACTTTCCGACCACACGAAGGGAAAACTGACACGGGATGAACAGCTGGATTTTTTACAGCTTAAACTGGAACAGGCTGAACTGAGAGCAACCGAAAAGGGAATTGCCCTGATAGAGATGACAGCTTCCCGCAATGCTTTATATCAATCCCTTCAAGATACCCAGATGCGTTTGGCAGAGACTATTGGTCAGCGGGAGAATGATATTGAGGCCTACAAAAAGGAATTAGAGGCTCGTCTGCAGGAAAAAAGACAGCTTCAGGAGCAGTGTGATGCACTGTCCATCAAGGCGAAACGCTACGATGAACTGCAGGAGAGTCTGGTAAAAATAAAGATGAATGCGGAGATCCGTGCACATGGTGTCATTGACGAGGCACAGGAAAAAGCCATGGACACTATTATGCTGATTGATGAGATCGAGAAGGAAATCCGTCTGTTCAGCGAGGATATTGTTTTTCTGCAGAGGGACATCAGAATTGGTACACTGACGCTCGATGACAGACTGGAAAATGTCTACCGGCGTTTGTGTAAAAGTCTGGATAAATTGTTGGCTATCCGTGAAAATTTCTATATCCGTAATTCTCTGCCGCTGGACGAAATGAGTACAATGGTGCCGAAAGGAAATGCACCGACCATTCACTATCCTTCCGTTCTGAATCCGTCTTCCGCTGTGCCGGCGGCAGATACACAAGACCAGACAGAACCGACCGGAGAACAAACAGATTTTCAGAACGAGGTACAGGCAGCAGAGCAATCTCCAAAAACGGCTTCTGACAGCGGGAACGTGTAAAAACTTGTATTCCGTTTATGATTACGGCATAACTGTAAAAGCGGTCATTCGACCGCTTTTGTTTTGTGCTGCGTTATGAAAATCCCCCTGACAGCATATACTGTAACGGGGTGAAAATATGTATAAACTCAAGGTCTATCTTGTCTGTTCAGCATCATTGTTATGTTTGTTCTTGTTCGGCGGTCTGCTGTATACAGCCTTTCAGGAAACACCTGCCGTACCGACAGCGTCAGCAGTTCAAAAGGAGCTTCCTGTGATTGTGATTGATGCAGGACACGGCGGTGAGGACAGCGGTGCAGTAGATAACGGTCTGTTTGAAAAGGATATCAATCTCAGCATTGCGCTCATGCTGCGGGATATGCTCACAGTATGCGGCTATGAAGTGCGTATGATAAGAGAAACTGACGTTTCGGTGTATGATGCCTCTGCCTCTGCAATAAGGGAAAAAAAGGTATCCGACCTGAAAAACCGGACGGCAGTTATCAACGAAAACACTAAACAGATTCTGGTCAGCATTCATCAGAATAAATTTGAACAAAGTCAGTATTACGGTACACAGATTTTTTACGCTTCCCAACACACTGAAAGCGAAAGATTGGCGGAATCAATACGAAAATCTGTCACGGGACTGCTGCAGCCTGATAACCGGAGGGAATTGAAACCCGCTGACAACAATATTTATATTCTGAATCATGCAGAAGTTCCTGCTGTCATTGTAGAATGCGGTTTTCTCTCCAATGCAGAAGAAGCCAAAAAACTGGCGGATCCTCTGTATCAGCAGCAAATGGCATTCGCTGTGTGCTGCGGGGTACTGTCCTATGCAGAAACGTACAGCGGTTTAACGTAAAGGAAGTTGATAAAATGGCAAGTTCAAAAATAAAAAGTCTGTATATTTGTTCGGAGTGCGGTCATGAGAGTGCGAAATGGTACGGCAGATGTCCTTCGTGCGGTGAATGGAACACGATGAATGAAGAGGTGCGTGAAACCACAAAAAGCACATCAGCCGTTGCCGCACAGCGCAGCAAGCCGTCAGCCCTGCCTGTACGCATTTCCGAAATTACGACCGAAGATGAACAGCGGTACTATACCGGACTGAAAGAACTGGACAGGGTTCTGGGCGGCGGTATTGTGAAAGGTTCGCTGGTGCTGCTGGGGGGTGACCCTGGTATCGGCAAATCCACTATTCTTCTGCAAATCTGTAACCATCTGGGAAAGATTCTCAGGATACTCTATATTTCCGGCGAGGAATCCAAACGGCAAATCAAACTTCGTGCAGAGCGCCTGAACGTGAACAGCGACAACCTGTATATCATGACAGAAACGGATATTGAAGTGATTACTGACCGTATTCAGAATGAAAGTCCTGATCTGGTGATGATTGATTCTATCCAGACAATGAATTATCGTGAACTGAGTTCTTCGCCGGGCAGCGTAACACAGGTAAGGGAATGCACGAATATGCTGATGCGTACCTCAAAAGCACTGGATATTCCCTGTATAGTGGTGGGTCATGTCAATAAGGACGGTGCTATCGCAGGCCCGAAGGTACTCGAGCATATTGTAGATGCTGTGCTGTATTTTGAGGGCGATAAGCAGATGTCCTACCGTATTTTGCGGGCAGTTAAAAACCGCTATGGCTCAACGAATGAAATCGGTGTATTCCAGATGAATGACACAGGCTTGTCAGAAGTAGAAAATCCTTCTCTGATGCTTCTTTCAGGGCGTCCCAAAAATGTTTCAGGGACCTGTGTTGCCTGTACAATGGAAGGTTCCCGTCCCATTTTAGCCGAAATACAAGGATTGGTAACGAATTCCGGCTATGGCAATCCGCGAAGAATGTCCACCGGCTGTGACTATAACCGTATGTCCATGCTGCTGGCTGTACTGGAAAAACGATGCGGCTATTTCTTTTCGAGCTTAGATGCCTATGTGAATGTTATCGGCGGTCTGCGTCTGGACGAACCCGCCACCGATTTGGCTCTGGCTCTGGCACTCGTCAGCAGTCTGAAGGATATTGTTGTCCCCGAAGACCTGATGGCTTTCGGAGAGGTTGGTCTGACGGGAGAGATAAGAAGCGTAAGCCATGCGGCTCTGCGTGTCATCGAAGCGGCACGTCTGGGCTTCAAACGCTGTATTTTGCCCTACCACAATTTAAAGAACCTTGTTCTGCCGAAAGACTGCAGCATAGAAATGATAGCGGTGCACAATATCAGAGAAGCTGTTTCCGCACTGGGCGGCTGAGAGAAAGGGAAGGCACGGTTGGTTTTTCCTGATGGATACAGCCTTTTGCCGTCACATCGGTCACAGCGGCAGCAGCACTTAAGGTACAGTAGCCCTCCGATTGATGCACACATTTTTCAGTACAAAAAATCAATGTCATACAAGACCCTCCTTTTGATAGTTCTTTTGATAGTGTTTGCACAGGAGGAAAAAAATATACAGTTGAACCAAGCAAAGGAGAGAAAAAATTATGGTAAGACCAATTATACAGGATGCTTTTTTTCTGATGCAGCCTTCACAGCCTGCGAAGCGTTCAGATTTACCGATAGCGAAGGACTTGTCAGATACCCTGAAGGCACATATTGGTCACTGTGTTGGATTGGCTGCCAATATGATTGGTGAGCGCAGGAATATCATTGCCTTTCTGGTAGGAGAGATGCCCGTTGTGATGCTGAATCCGAAAATCGTAGGACATTCATCTGAAACCTACGAAGCCGAAGAAGGCTGTCTGTCCCTGTCGGGTGTCCGGAAGGCGGTGCGCTACCGGCAGATCGAAGTAGAATATGAAGACATGATGATGAGGAAACGCAGAAACGCCTATCGTAACTTCACAGCACAGATTATTCAGCACGAGATGGATCACTGCAAAGGAGTACTCATATAAAATAAAAAATTCAGACGGCGGAGGCTGATGTCAGAAGTATACAGCTGTTTATTCCGTAAAACAAAGGTGGTTTTTTATGAAAACAAAAACAGTGGACGGCGTTTTATTTGCGAAAATGATACAGGGCGGTGCAGCATCTCTCTCCGCTCATAGAAAAACAGTCAATGATCTGCATGTATTTCCTATTCCTGACGGCGATACAGGCGATAATATGTTTATGACAATTGATTCAGGTGCGGCGGCACTTTATCATCATACAGATGTTTGTCTGGGAAATACAGCGTCTGCTGTGGCAAAAGGAATGCTGCTTGGCGCAAGGGGCAATTCAGGCGTAATTCTTTCCCGTATTTTTGCCGGCATTTCAAAGAAATTGGAAGGGGCAGAAACAGCGGGTGCAGTATTGCTCGGAAAGGCTTTTGAAGCGGGTATCAGTGAAGCGTACGGTGCGGTTTCTGTTCCGGTAGAGGGAACTATTCTGACGGTTTATAAGGATGCAGTCCAGTACACTGTTTCCCGGATTACAGCAGATTCTGATATTGAAAGCTGCTTTGACAATTTTGTTTCAGAAATGCGCCGTTCTTTGCAGAAAACACCCGAATTATTGGAGGTACTACGTCAGGCAGGGGTTGTAGACAGCGGTGGTGCAGGTCTTGTGTATATTGCGGAAGGAATGCGGAATGCTTTGATGGGGGAGGACTTTGACGAACATCTCAGCACCCCGCAAACGCTAAAAACAGTTGATTTTGAAGCTTTTGATGAAAATAGTGTGCTTACGTTCGGATACTGCACCGAATTTTTCCTCCGCCTGCAAAACGAGAAAATCAAGACAGCACCATTTGATCTGGAAAAGTTCAGACAGTATCTCAGCGAGGCTGGTGAGTCGGTTGTTGCTTTTCAGGAAGGAACGATTGTCAAGGTTCATGTACATACCATGCATCCTGGTGACATTTTAAATTATTGTCAGCAGTACGGAGAATTTCTCACGACAAAAATCGAAAATATGTCACTCCAGCATAATGAGGTGATTGTACACGAAGATTATGAGCCGGCGAAAGCCTGTCCGCATAAAACCTATGGCATCGTAAGTGTTGCCACAGGTAAAGGGATCAGGGACGTATTTACTTCTCTTGGCTGTGACGTGGTAGTGGACGGAGGACAAAGCATGAACCCTTCCGCAGAAGAATTGCTTTATGCCTTCAGCCAGATCAACGCCGACAATATTTTGATTTATCCGAACAACAGCAATATTATTCTGACAGCTCAGCAGGCCGCTTCTCTTTACCGGAAGGCAAAGGTATTTATTATTCCTACCAAAACAATAGGGGAAGGGTATGCTGCTATTTCTCTTCTTGATACAGACAAAAACAGTGCAGAGGAAATTCTGGAGGAACAGACGTCAGTAATAGAAGGTGTTGTAACAGGTATTGTTGCTCAGGCAGTACGAGATACAGAGCAGAGCGGTATGAGCATTCACAAAGGCGATTATATCGGTTTTGTGGACGATGACATTTATGATGCGGCAGAAAATAAAAACACCGTACTCATCAATCTTTCGAACAAACTGCACATGGAAAACTATGATATTGCTCTCTTGATCTGCGGTGAAAGTGTTACTGCGCAGGAATCCGAATCCGCCCATCGTTTGCTTCGTGAAAAATATCCTAATACAGAAATTTATATGATAGACGGTCAGCAGCCCATCTATGATTATATTTTAACATTAGAATAAGCAGGAGGTTCAATATGCTGATATTATTTACCGATACAGATACCGATATCACACCCGAAAAAGCCAGAGAATTCGGTTACCATCTCATTAGTATGCCTTACAGTATTGACGGAAAAACGACCTATCCCTACGAGGATTTTGAAAAATTTGATGCCCATGCTTTTTATGACAGTCTGCGCGGCGGTATTTTACCCAAGACCAGTGCAATCAGCGCGGACAGCTATAAAAAGTACTTTGAACCTCACTTCCGGAACGGTGATGACATTTTATATGTACACTTTTCGGCTGCCATGACAGCTACTTTTGAAGCAATGGATGCAGCTGTCAGGGAGCTGAAAGAAAAATATCCCGAACGTCAGTTCTATACGATCGATACAAAAGCCATTACCATCGGCAGCCTGAACATTGTAGAGGAAATCGGTGATCTTTACAAAGCGGGAAAAACGATCGAAGAAATATTGGAATGGGCAAAAACAGAGGTAGACAAGTTTGCTGTCTATTTCTTTGCGGACGATCTTAAATTTTTCAAAGCGAGCGGCAGAGTCAGCGGATTAGCGGGTACAATGGGAACGCTTCTGGGAATCCGTCCGATCATTTACATGAACAGCGAAGGGAAAATGGTGAGTATCGGCAAAGAAAAAGGCAGAACCAAAGCCTTAGCCCGTCTTATCAAATATGTGGAAGAGTTACAGGAAGATATAGAGAAGCACAGAGTCATTGTAGCGCATACTGATGCCCCGCAGTTGGCAGAAGAAGCTATCCGTATGCTGAAGGAATGTTTCGGGGATAATCTGCGTATTGAATTGGTGGACGTTAACCCCACAGCAGGAAGTCATTGCGGCCCCTCTACCGTTGGTATCAGTTTCCACGCAAAGCACCGGTAATTCAGGCGGACTGTCGGAAAGACTGCAGACGCTGTATAAGCCTTTCAGCTGTAAAGAGTGCCTGACCGTCACTGCACTTGACAGGCAGTATTTTTTCGAGTTCCCTTACCCTGCACAAGCTGTATAAAGCGGAAAGAAAATAGGCATTTCCGATATCTTGCGGCTGAAGGCGCTGATATTTATAAGGTACACTGACAAAATAGTCATAAATGACAGTGCTTCTTACGGCAGTGCGGGGCGGTTCAGCCGAAAAAACAATTGTATGGGCGGATAAGGGCAAAGGAGATGTAACTGGGACACTGGTCAGCAGGATATCATTATTGGACAAAGCGTCAAGAGAGTTGCTGACAGTTATCGGTACGCCGAAAAGCTTCAGCAGCCTTTCTGCCTCATTCTCGTAAAATTTGGGCATATCTGTAACAACCGTAAGACGAGAAGTGTAATCTATCAGGGCTTCTGCAACAGAAGGACAGGCGGCCATCGGATCATAGTAGGCAATCCGCAGATTCTGAGGGGGAATGTCTGCTTTTTGCAGCATATCCGTTACAAAATTGCGCATCAGCAGGAGATTGTATTCGTGATCTTCAAAACGTCTGAGTGATGTACCGCTTAAATCAATGCTTTTGGGGCATAAAACATACTGATGATAGCCCGAAAGATACGGATAGAGCTTTTTCCAGTAAATTTTGCCCCGATAATCACTATATTTGACGTGCAGCACAGTTATTTTATTTTGCTTTCTGAGGCGGGCAGTAATTTCATAGGGATAGAAAAGCGCTTTGATTTTTGACCACAAAGAAGAGGACGAATGATCTTCTATTGTCAGAGCCGCTATCATATAACCACCGCTTTCTTTGATGAATGATACATTATATGCGCAGAAGGTGCGGTAAAGAACGGAAAGTACGACAAAAAACCTCCGACTGTGAAAATACAGTCAGAGGTTGGCATTGTTCCCTATCGGATATTTCAGCGGCTGTCCGTTGTTTGGCTGGCATTATCGGCAGCGTCTTCCACAACATCGCCTGCGTTGTCAGCAATATCAGAAATAGTGTCGCCAACATTGCTTGTGACATTGGACACAATATTGCCTGCGTTGCTTGTGATGTCAGATACCGTGTCCCCGACCTTGTCAGCGGCATGATTGATAGTATCGCCGGCATTTTCGACAGCATCTCCGACAGGATTGTGCTGAGAGGGTACCGTATCATCTGCATCTCCGATAATACCATTGCTGTCAGTCACGACACCATTGTTGGCAGGCATTTCTGCAGCGATGTTATCACGGCTGACATTTGGCATTTCCGAAACATTAGGGGCAGAAGCGGTATTTTCTGTGCGGTTATCCTCATTGGATTTACAGGCCGTCATGCTGAAACACACCAACAGAACCGTACAGAAAGTAAAAATCCATTTTTTCATGACAAACGACTCCTCAGAATGGTATAGGCAGTTCGTACAAAAAAACGATAAGATAATTTGTACAACCTTAGTGTGTGCCCGTTTACCGCTCCTATGCAGTCCAAAATCTGACAATGTTTCTGTTTTTGCACCTCATGTGAAATTCCATTCAGCCGCTGTTTTTTTGCATCACTGATAAAGTAAGCCGCCCGCTGTATAACGGACGGCTGTTTTTTTGAATATTAAAGGAAATGTGCTCTCAATTCGTCACCGGACTGTGTGCAAAGATAAGCGGGCGGTACATCCAGAACGGTCTTGCAGCCACGCTGACCCTCATCATACATTTTCTTGACAGCTCTCGCATAAGCGATCAGAACGCTTGTTGTGAATTCAGGGTTGGAATCCAGCTTAATGCGGTACTCAATAATGTGTTTGTTTTCCTTCTTCAGACCAGTTTTGCCGGAACGGAAAACAAAACCGCCGTGTGCCATACCGCTGTGGTTGGCGTTAAATTCTTCCTCACTGATGAAATGTACAATGGTATCGTAATCAGCAAAGTAATTCGGCATTTCCTTGATCTGCTTTTCCACAGCGGCAGCATCTGCACCTTCCTCCAGAACAACGAAACATTCTCTGAGGTGCTTTTCTCTTGTGCTGAGTTCAGGGTCTTCACCGTTTCTGACAGCCTCCAAAGCCGCTTCAATCGGAATCGTGTACTGCTTGGCATTTTTGACACCCTGAATTCTTCTGACGGCATCAGAATGTCCCTGACTAACGCCTTTACCCCAGAAAGTATAATCCTTTCCATCGGGGAGAATGGCATTGGCATACACTCTGTTCAGCGAGAACATACCGGGATCCCAGCCTACGGAAATCATTGCAACATGACCGCTTTCTTTGGCTGCCTTATCCACATTATTGAAATGCTCAGGGATTTTTGCGTGTGTATCGAAACTGTCAATGACATTAAAAAGGGAAGCATATTTCGGTGTCTGTACCGGCAAATCGGTAGCACTGCCTCCGCAGAGAATCAGCACATCAATTTTGTCAGTCCATTTTTCGATCTCCTCAGCCTGCACCACCGGCACACCCTCTGTGAGAATCTTTACATCGGCGGGGCTGCGTCTTGTAAACACAGCGGCAAGCTCCATATCATCTGCACCGGCAATAGCAATTTCTGCACCTTTGCCGAGATTGCCATAGCCCAGGATACCTATTCTTGTTTTCATAGCAACAAAACTCCTTCAGAAAAATTATAATAATAGTATAGAAACAAAATTCTTTGATGTCAATAATTTTTTTAAAAATTTCGGCAGCAAGTGGAATTATTTCAACTCAGGATTGAAAGTGAGAAACGCAGAATGGCAAAGTCCGAATCCAGTTCAGTGAGGTGTGTCGGAACGATCATATTTTACAGCACGACAACGCAGAAATCCAGATCCTGATATTTCTCAATATTTTGCGTAATTTCGGGAATAAGGAAATTTTTGCTAACTGATGATAACTAATTTGTTAAAATATATTGAATATGTTCAAAAAATGTGATATAATTGTAAAGAGTGTTATTAAATTCATTCATGAAAGGGTGTAACTTATGAGAAAAAAATGGCTCTTTTTCCTGACGGTCATACTGATGCTTCCTTTCTGCTGCTCATCATGTGCACCAGAAGCACCTGTTATGCCGGAAAAAAAGACGGTGTCAACGCCTCCTCAGCGGCCTTCTGTTAAGGAAAATTACTACGGCTATGTGAATTTTGATTATATTACACATGGTCAGATGCCTCCTGGAAAATTCCGGTTCGGTACTTTGGATAATATTGAATATCATATGGAAGAAAAAGTTTCTGACATTATCGACAAATGTGTAAAAAACACTTCTTCAACAGATATCTTTGAGTATGACATCAGGGAAATGTATGAGCAGTATCTTGATACCGATGCCAGAGAAAAAGCCGGAATCAGTGCATTGATGCCGGTAGTCGGTATGATTGAAAGCTGCCAGACGCCCGATGAAATGATGACTGCACTCAGTGCGATGTATCATGACTACGGAACAGCTGCCTTTTTTAACTTTAAGGTAGCTCCCGATTGTATTGATACTTCCGTGTATGAGGTATCTCTCAGAATGATGAATACCTGCGGAAACATGAAGGAAAACTTTACCAGAACATACGCAGGCAGTCAGGAAGTTGGCAAACTGACAGAAAATGTGCTCAATGCCCTGCAGGTTGACCCTGTTGAAGCAAAGCAAAGAGCTAAAAATGTTGCCAAAATGATGAGTGAAATCATGAGGGCATCGATGGACTCGGATCTTATGCAGGAAATGGACAAGCACTACAATCCTTATACAAAAGAACAGCTCAGACAGCTGTTGACAAACATTGATACAGACAACCTTTTACAGGTCTTTGGATTTGATGTAGATCATCTGATTGTATTTGATGTAGGTCATATGGAGAAAATCAATGAATATCTGACACCGGAACATTTGCGGGAGATGAAGGATTACTGTCTGGCTTGCCTGATGTTCAATTATCAATCTGTACTGCCGCCGTCCTATATGCAGGATTCCGGCTCAGAGCAGAACAAGGAGAAAAATACCATCAAATCAGCCAAAAAGCTGGTTGCCGAAAAGTTGGAAGAAGAAATAGGTGTTGTGTACGGTAAGGAAATCTGTACAGCGGAGAAAATCAACGCCACCGAAAAAATGCTGGAGGATATCAGGAACTCCTGCCGTGACCTGATCTCAAAGTGCAGCAGGCTTGGAGAAGATGCAAAAGCAAAATGCCTGCGCAAACTGGACAACATTATTTTCCTTCTGGGATACAATAAAGACTATCGCTCACCGTTTGAGATAACAGCAGCGAAAGACGGCGGCAATCTGCTTATGAATACCATTGCTATCTATCGGAGCAAAGTGCAGCAGCAAATGGCAGAACTTACGCAGCCAGTTAACAGATACACATGGGATATGAGTCCCATAACCGTCAATGCCGTTTATAGTCCCTTTGTCAATACGGTAACTATTCCGGCAGCTGTACTGAGCGACGAATACTTTGACTTGTCAAAGGGTGAATACAGAAATCTTGGTATGCTGGGTTATATTATCGCCCATGAAATGAACCATGCGTTCGATTCTCATGGCTGTACTTTTGACGAAAACGGCTGTTACCTTCCTGAATGGCTGAGTGAGGAAGAACGTACTGCCTATGCAGCATTACAGGAAAAGACAATCGCATATTACAGCAATTATATGCTGCTGGATGTTTACCGCATTAACGGCAAGCAGACGTTGTCTGAAAATCTTGCTGATCTTGGTGCAATGCAGTGTCTGGCAAATATTACAGACAACAAAGAGGAGCTTCAGCAGCTGTTTGAAGGTGTAGCGGAGCAGTGGGCGGCTTTGACGAACGTAGAAAGTGTTGTCATGCAGCTGAGCGGAGAACTGCATAGTCCGGGTGAAGCGAGAGTTAACGCTGTTCTTTCCTGTATGGATAAATTTTATGAAGTTTATGACATTAAGGAAACCGACAAAATGTATGTATCTCCGGATGACAGAATAAGGGTGTGGTGAAAAAATGATAAGAGCAAAATTGGTACTTCGTAATGTAATCAGCAAGCCCCTTCGCACAGCAATTATTATACTGTCACTGGCAGCAGCAGCATTTGCAGCCCTGTTCTGTATTGCTGGTATTCATTCGGCACAAAACGGATTGCGGGATTATTTCAGGTCAAATTACGGTGATGCTGACACCATCATTTCGTGTGTGAAGGGAAAGATACAAGTGGAGCAAAGCGACCTTCCGGCAGGCAGCCGTGTGCTTGGCGTGGCGATATCAGGCTTCAGGAAAACTGTACCGAATGAACAGTATTTCAACTATGTTTCTCTGATTTCGGTTAATGTTATGGGCATGGATACAAAACTTGCTCATCAAATGGGTATGATAGATTCAGTTTTTCCCACCGAAAACGGTGCCACCATTACACAAGTAGTTGCGCAGCAGTTTGATAAAAAAGTCGGTGACACTTTAGAGTTTGAAGGAGAGGATGGAAAAAAATATGCGCTGAAAATTCTTCAGGTTGTACCGGCAACACGTTTTATGAAAAATTTTCCGATGTCGATTGTTGTTACACCGGAACTCAGCAATGAAATTGGCGACAGTGAAAACGGCAGTTTTCATACCATATATGTCGATACGCCGAACGATAAAATCAGCGAAAACATGGTGCTGCTGAGTCAGAAATACCCTGACCATATTTTTATCAGCACAGACTCTATGGATTCAGACGATACCATGAACAGTATGCTGAATATCTATTATCTCATTTTTGCGGTAGTATTCCTGATGGTATGTTTTATCGTTGTTTCGATGTCAAAGCATATCGTTAACGAAAGAATGTCTGTGATCGGAATGCTCAGAAGCATTGGAGGAAGTATCAGGGGAACTGGTGTACTGCTGCTTTCGGAAAGTATTTTTTACGGATTGTGCGGCGGTGTTCTGGGAACAATCCTGTTCCTGTTGCTGAAAAACAATTTTGTACTGGGTTTATTT
>CADCQO010000053.1 GCA_902803585.1 uncultured Ruminococcus sp. | reverse complement strand
CCGCCATCAGAAACAGCGCCAATGTGAAACCGCTTCCCATACCGAGAGCATCCACCGCTGAATCAAACACCTTGTTCTTGCTGGCAAACATTTCTGCACGTCCAAGAATAATACAGTTGACGACAATCAGCGGAAGATAGATGCCGAGCGAGTCATTGAGTGCGGGAGCGTACGCCTTTACCAGCATCTGCACCGCTGTCACCAGACCCGCTATCAGCACAATGTAGCAGGGAATCCTCACTTTATCGGGAATCACCTTGCGGAGTGCGGAAATCAGTATATTGGAAAACAGCAGTACAATGGTGGCTGCCAGACCCATGCCCAGCGCATTGAGTACGCTTGTAGAGGTTGCCAGTGTCGGACAGGTACCCAGTACCAGCACCAGAACGGGATTTTCTTTGACAAGTCCCTTCGTATAGTTTTGCAGCGTTTTCATGTTTCCGCCTCCTTCACAATACGATAGGCTTCAAACGCCAGTCCGACAGCCTTTTTGTAGGCGGTTGAAGAAATGGTTGCGCCCGAAATGGTATCGACCTGCTGAAAGGTTTCCGCTGTTGTACCGGAAAATTTTTCACGGTAACCGCTCTGATTATCGACCGCCTTCGTACCCACACCGTTGGTTTCACTATGGGAAAGTGTTTTGATACCCTGCATCGTGCCGTCAGGACGGATACCGCAGATCATTCTGATCGTGCCGCCATAGCCTTTTGTCTGCATAAGAATGACATAACCGCTGTGGCCGCTGCCTTTATAGACTTCTGTCACGCCCTCCGGCAAATCAACATTTTCTATCCGCTCAAACTGCTTTGCCTGCGGCAGTACCTCTGTGCGGGCAGCAGCGGCGGCGGCTTCTTCCGCTTTCTGGATCACGGGCATTGTTTCCTGATTGACAAACGCTAAAAGTGCCGTTACCACCAGACAGATCAGCGTCAGAACCAGCACCGGTCTGATAATGTCCTTCATCATGGCTCGACACCTCCTGTCAGCGGACGGTTTCTCGTCAGCTTCATAATATAGGGCGTCAGGATATTCATAATAAGTATCGAGAAAGAAACGCCCTCCGGCAGATTGCCCCAGAAACGGATCAGTATGGTTATCAGACCGCACCCCGCACCAAAGATCACCTTTCCCCAGACAGTGGAGGGAGTTGTTGCGTAATCCGTTGCCATGAAAATCGCTCCCAACAGCAGACCGCCCGACATCAGCTGATATAATACGTCCTTACCGCAAATCAGCGAAAGCAAAGCGAATGTTGCCAGATAAACAACGGGTGTATGCCATGTAATCACACGTCTGATAATCAGATATATCCCACCCAACAGCAGTGTCAGCACACAGGTTTCTCCTAAACATCCTGCGTGTCTGCCGAGAAATAAGTCGAGGTAGGAAGGCATCATAGACACCGTTCCCTTTGCTGCCGCCGTTAACGGCGTAGCGGAAGAAACCGCATCAGGCATTTTTGCCGTGAACGGTGCGACCCAGTTGGTCATAGAACCTGAAAACGCTGTCATCATGACAATACGGGCAGTAATGGCGGGATTGGCAAAGTTCTGACCGATACCGCCGAACAACTGTTTGACAACGATAATCGCCGTGACACTGCCGAAAACCGCCTGCCATACAGGAATACTGACGGGCAGATTATACGCAAGCAGTAAGCCCGTGACGACAGCTGATAAATCGCCTATCGTGTTCTCCCGCTTGCAGAGTTTTTCAAACAAAAATTCGCTCACCATACAGCCTGCCACACATACACCGATAATCAGCAAACTTCTCAGACCGAAAATAATCACCGAGGCAATCGCTGTGGGCAGTAAGGCAATAATCACATCAAGCATGATAGTACGCGTTGACCGCCTGCTGAAAAAATGCGGTGAAACGGACGAAATCAATTTATTCATTGTCCGCCCCTCCTTTCTTCTTCTGTTCCTGCTGTCTGGCTTTGGTTTCCTGCTTCTGCAAGGCCTGCTGTGAAAACAGATATTCCTTCAGCTTGCCCTTGCCGAGTACATTGGTCTGCACCAGCGGCCGATGTGCCGGACAAACATACGAACAGCACCCGCATTCCATGCACAGATCCACACAAAGGGCTTTCAGGGCTGCGCCGTCGTCAAGACGGTATGCCTTTGCAATCGCTCTGGGGTCAAGACGGAAGGGACAGTGTGCGGCACAGGCACCGCAGCCGATACAAGCGGTGGTTTTGGGCGGAGCCGCTTCTTTCTTGTCCATAAAAATGACGGCATTGGTATTTTTCAGGACAGGCTCGTCCATAGAAGGAACAGAAATTCCCATCATGGGGCCGCCGTACAGAATTTTTGACGGCTCTGTCTTCAGACCGCCTGCCGATTCTATCAGGTCACGGATAGACATACCGATCGGCGCAATGACATTTTTCGGTGTCTTTACCGCTGAACCATCAATCGTCAGACACTTTTCCACCAGCGGAAAGCCTGTTTCGAGGTATTCCGCCACAAACGCCAGTGTCGTGACGTTGATAACGATAACGCCGACGTCCAGCGGCAGACCGCCCTTCGGAATGATACGCCCTACCGTATTGTAGACAAGCACCTTTTCACCGCCCTGCGGATATATGGAAGGCAGAACGTGTATTTCAACG
The DNA here is from genome assembly GCA_902803585.1 of uncultured Ruminococcus sp. GTDB lineage: Bacteria > Bacillota > Clostridia > Oscillospirales > Acutalibacteraceae > UBA1213. The sequence continues at coordinate 5,758 of CADCQO010000053.1, read as the reverse complement.
TCCTCCGTTTCCTTTGCCAGTGCCTTCATTTTCTCAATGACCTCTTTTTTGTTGTTCTCGATGCCGATGATAAAACGCTTTACGCCCATATAACGGCGTATGGCTTCAATACCTTTGAAAACATACTCGCCCTTATCCAGCATCGTGCGTGTATCAGAAGTAATATAAGGCTCGCATTCTGCCGCATTGATGACAACCGCCTCTACTGCGGGCAGATTGTAGACATTCAGCTTGACAAAGCTCGGAAAGCCTGCACCGCCCAGACCGACAACACCGCTGTCCTTCACTGCTTTGACAAAACTTTCAAAATCCGTCACCTGCGGCGGGGCGAGCTTCTCGTATTTTTCCTGTCTGCCGTCCGCCTCAATCACCACACAGGGTATCTTCTGACCGTGTGCGTTCAGCCGTTCCGTAATCTGCCGTACCTCACCCGATACGCTTGCATGAATATTGGACGACACAAAGCCGTCTGCTTCTCCTATCAACTGCCCAACCTTTACATCATCGCCCTTGTGAACAGCAATATTGGCCGGTTTACCGATATGCATGGACATCGGTATTGTCACACTTTTGGGAATCACCAGTCGTTCCGGCGCACAATTCGCTGTATTTTTCTTATGCGCCACTCTTATCCCATGTAATTTCACACAGTTCCACTCCTTGAAAATCGAAAGTTGAAAATGGAAAATGAAAAATTCTTGTCCGACTTCATGAAATCACTTTCCAGTCCCTGCCCTTTTCCCCTGACAGACTATTCTATCCGAAATCACTTTCTTTCCTTTGATTTGTCTGAAAAACAACGATTCTTTCAGACCGCACACAACTAACATTATACTACAAAATCTGACGTTTACCAATAGGATAACAGCCTATTTTTTGGGATTTTTTTAGGAATAGTGGTGAAAATGGAAAGAAAACGGCGAAAAATGGAAAATCATGGTCAGACGGTCGGCTTCTGTCCTGAATGAAAAACGGAAATTTGCACTTTCTGTCATTTTATGCTATAATCCGGACGTGGTGATTTGTGTGCTCAGTCAGGAAAGACAGCTTTGCCCCTCATTTTCAGCCTTTTCATCCTGCTGACTGCCGAAACCGCTGTGAGTTGATGCTTTTTTCCAGAACAAGTCTGATACGTTTTGCTTCTTTACAGCGGTTGGAATCATCGAAAAAAAGAAAAAATATGGGTCTTTGGAAACAAACACGCCCTCCGGCACTGCTCAAAAGTGTCAGAGGGCGTTTTCTTCCTGCCGTTTCATTTTGAAACACCGGACGGCAGAATATTGAAAAATGACGGGTATTCTGAAAGCGTGAGAATTCCCCCGTACATTGTCCGTTTTTATGTTTTCAGCTCTTTTTCCTTTCTGCGGAGGAATTCAAAGGGGCGGGAGTTTTTCTTTGACGGCGTCTGATGCAACTACTGAACGAGCCGACAGGCAAAACCCGAATCCAAAAGAAAGCATTGTGCATAAATTATTTCCCTAAAATTCGTCATTTCTGCTAAACACCTATCAGGGATAAGGGAATTGACTTTAGCAACGTAAAGTTTTATAATGGTTAAGTGATTTCCACAATGAAAACTGCCCTTTGACAATTGTTTTTGTCACTTATGGTATGCGCTCACCTGCTGAGGATACGGCGGGCGTTTTCATAAAGAATCAGACTTTTTTCCTTATCGGTCAGCCCCTGCATTTTCATGAAATGCTCCGCATAAGCCTGCTGACTGTTCCAGGGACAATCCGTTGCAAACAGTATTTTCTCTGCACCATGACGATGAATGACTTCCAGTACTTCTTTATCGTCCGTGTCGCAGAAACTCATCAGTGAACGGAACGAACAACTGATATCTATGAAGCAGTTGGAACCGAGAAGATACTTTTTCACGTCCTCATGCACATACATTCCGCCCAGATGTGCGAATATCATGAAAGGCTCTTTTACGCCTGTTTCCTCTGTTACCCTGTCCAGTACGGTGCGCGCTTTCTGAGGGGTACAGTGAATCACATCAAAAGCGGGGTCTACGCCGGCGTGAGTGATGACCGGCAAGCCCAGACGGGCACATTCAGAAATGATGGAAATGTATCGTTCATCGTCAATAAACGTGCCTGTATAATCAGGGTGTATCTTGATGCCTCTGAAGCCGCTGTCCTTCAGGAACCGCAGTTTTTGGGGAATATCATCATCATCGGGGTGAATCCCGCCAAAGGAAACCAGATCGTCATAAGTATCGTTGATTTGCTTTGCAAAGCGGTTGATCGTGTCAAACTGACCTTTGCGTGTTGCAACGGGGAGAATGACAGAACAGTCAATACCTGCCTGGCGCATACTCTGCCGCAGACCGCTGACAGTACCGTCTGTATAAGCTGTAACGTCCTGTGCATTCGACAGCAGCGCTTCCAATGTACGGGCGGCTATTTTATCGGGGTAAACGTGGGTGTGAAAATCAATAATCATATCGGCTGTCCCTTACTTTCATCTGAAATAATATGTCGCTGTGTTCGTGTCTTTATCGACAGGCAACTTATAGAATATAGCACATATTTTTCAAATAATATTTCCTTTGCAGAAAAAAAGGAAGAAGGAGAAAAATCACAATGGATATGTTCATCAAAGTCCTGTTTCTGATCGTGTTCTTTGCGGTCATGATCGGTGTCGGCATTTACTGCCGCAAACAGGCAACCAACGTCAACGGCTTCGTGCTGGGCAACCGTTCCGTAGGTCCCTGGCTGACAGCCTTCGCCTTCGGCACCTCGTACTTTTCAGCCGTTATCTTTGTCGGATATGCCGGACAATTCGGCTGGCGTTTCGGACTGGCATCTACATGGATTGGTCTGGGCAACGCCTTTATCGGTTCCCTGTTAGCGTGGAACGTACTGGGACGGCGCACAAGAGTCATGACACAGCACCTCGATTCCGCTACCATGCCGGATTTCTTCGCCAAGCGCTATGACTCCAAGGCACTGAAAATTGCCGCCTCTGTCATTATCTTTATTTTTCTCATTCCTTATACGGCTTCGCTGTATAACGGTCTGTCCCGTCTGTTTGAAATGGCGTTCGGCATTCCCTACACCTATTGTGTTATCGCTATGGCGGTGCTGACGGGCGTGTATGTCGTACTGGGCGGCTATATGGCAACAGCCATCAACGACTTCATTCAGGGTATCATCATGCTGGTCGGCATTGTGGCGGTCATCGCTGCCGTTATGCAGATCAACGGCGGTCTGACAGAAACGATCGCCAAACTTTCGAAGGAAAGCATCACCACCGCAGGGGGCAACACCTTCAACGGCGTCTTTACCTCTTTCTTCGGCCCCGATATTTTCGGACTCATCGGCGTTGTTATCCTGACATCGCTCGGCACATGGGGACTGCCCCAGATGGTACAGAAATTCTATGCCATCAAGTCGGAAAAGTCCATCAGCACCGGTACAATTGTATCTACTATCTTTGCGATCATCGTAGCGGGCGGCTGTTATTTTCTGGGCGGTTTCGGACGGCTGTTTGGTGAAGCAGGCGCAGACGGCAAGCCCAAAGGCGGCTATGACTCCGTTATCCCCACCATGCTGGAACAGCTTTCTCCCGTTCTGATCGGTATTGTGGTTATTCTGGTGCTTTCTGCCTCCATGAGTACGCTTTCCAGTCTGGTGCTGACCTCCAGTTCGGTACTGACAATTGACTTTATCGACCCTGTTTTCTGCGGCAAAAAAGCGATGGGCGAAAAGAAAAAGCTCCTCTGGATGCGTATATTTATCGTGTTCTTCATCGTTGTTTCGGCGGTTATCGCTATCATTCAGGCAAATTCTCCTGTTCTGTTCATCTCTCAGATGATGGGCGTGTCATGGGGTGCGCTGGCGGGTGCTTTCCTTGCACCGTTCCTCTATGGTCTGTATATGAAGCGTGTGCCGAAAGCGGCTGTATGGGTCAACTTCGTGCTGGGCATCGGCATTTCTGTCGCTTCCTTCATCTGCAATATGGCAGGCGTGAAGTTTGACAGCGCCGTTCTTGAATATTTCAAGTCCCCCATCAATGCCGGTATGCTGGCAATGCTGCTCGGTCTGATTGTCACACCCATCATTACGCTTATCGCTCCTGCCAAAGATAAAGAAAGACAGGAAGGTATCTTCTCCTGCTATAATAAAAAGGTAACAGTTTCCTCCAGACTTGCCATTGACGAAACAGAAGAACCTGTTCCGGCACAGACTGCTGTGAAGGCAAAAACGACTGCCGGAAAGAAAAATAAAAATAACAAGAAAAGGAAATGATGAATCATGATGTTTCAGAAGGACATCGAAACACTCCCCAGAGCGGAAATCGAACGCATTCAGCTTGAAAGACTCAAAGAAACTGTGAAGTATTGCTATGACAACGTACCGCTTTACCATCAGCGTCTGACAGACTGCGGTGTGGGAGATGGCTCGAAAATCAAGGCTTTGTCGGATATTGAGTACATTCCCTTTACGACAAAGGACGATTTCCGTGACAACTATCCCTTTGGTCTGATGGCGACCCCGATGAAAGACATTGTTCGCATTCATGCCTCTTCCGGTACAACCGGCAAACCGACCGTCGGCGTATACACAAAGGAAGACCTGAAAATCTGGGCTGACCTTGTGGCGCGTGTAGCAGTAGCAGGCGGTGTTACAGCCGATGACGTTATCCAGATCAGCTTTGGCTACGGTCTGTTCACAGGTGCGCTGGGACTGCATTACGGTATGGAAAATATCGGTGCTACCGTCATTCCCGCCTCCTCCGGCAACACCGAAAAACAGCTCATGATGATGCGTGACTACGGCGTAACCGGTCTTGTTGCCACTCCCTCCTATGCGCTCTATCTTTCGGAAGCAGTAAAAGAGGCAGGCTATCCCCTTTCTGACTATTCACTGCGTCTTGGCATTCTCGGTTCAGAGCCTTGTACCCCTGCCATGCGTTCACAGATCGAAGCAAATTTCAACATTCGTGTTTCTGATAATTATGGCATGACAGAACTCGGCGGACCGGGCGTATCGGGTGACTGCGAAGCAAGAAACGGTATGCACTTTGCAGAAGACCACTTCCTGCCTGAGATCATCGACCACGATACCGGCAAGCGTCTGGGCGAGGGTGAAGTCGGTGAACTGGTTATTACCACCCTTACAAGACGCGGTATGCCTGTACTGCGCTATCGTACAAAAGACATTACCAAAATTACATACGAACCCTGCCCCTGCGGAAGAACCCACGCCCGTATGTCAAAGACAATGGGCAGAACGGACGATATGATGATTATCAAGGGCGTGAATGTGTTCCCGACACAGATTGAGAACATTCTCATCAACATCAAGGACATTGCCCCGCACTATATGCTGATTATCACCCGTGAGCACTTCAAGGACAGCCTCGAAATCAAAGTAGAGCTGGACAATGCTGAACTGCTCGAAAACTACCAGCGTCTGAGCGACCTGAAAAAGCACATTGAAGCCAAAATGCAGTCGATTCTGGGACTCCGCACCAAAGTAACGCTTGTTGCTCCCAAAACGATTGAACGTTTTCAGGGCAAGGCCAAACGCATCGTAGACCTCCGCAACCAGTAACACTGAAAACAGAATCTTGATGCTGCTCCGTCTGAAACAAAAAGCGGAAACCAATACTATCGCTCCGCCTGAAACAGAAAGCGGAAAATTGCTGCAGGGCTTTCTTCTGCATGATAATTTATGAATTGATGAGGTGGACAAATCAATGAAAGAGTTAATGATCGGCAACGCCGCACTTGCCAGAGGTATCT
>CADCQO010000052.1 GCA_902803585.1 uncultured Ruminococcus sp. | reverse complement strand
GCTGAAACCTGCCGTTCCGGAGCGCCTTTCCCTCTGCGGAACAAGTCTGCACGATGGAAACCAGCCCTTTGCGGAGAGGGCGGCGGCTTTTCCGCTGTATACATTCTGCCGGACTCAGAAAACACCTTTGCTGGTTACGCTTTTTCAATCCTGCCGCCCAGATACGTCACCATACAGCCCGCCGTAATATTCTTTTGGTACAATTCGGCATCGGGGATTTTTACCGTCATCAGTTCACCGCTGTCCGTATTTTTCAGCAGCACTTCACAGCAAGGCTCCTGTCCGTCCGGCAAACCTTCGCAGCCAAAATCCGGCTCTATAATCTCTTTGACACGATACATTTTTTATCACCTCTACGTTATTTTACTACACGTTTCCCCTTGATGACAAGGTTTTTTATCATAATAATCTTACCGTCCATGCCGCCAGAAGCATTCCCGTGATATCTGCCGCCAGTGCCGCAGGAACAGTATACCCCGTTTTTTTCAGACCAACCGCCCCGTAGTATACCGTGACAGCGTAAAATGTCGTTTCGGTGGATCCTGCCATGACGGAAGCTGTTTTTCCTATCAAACTGTCCGCTCCATGCTGTTCCAGAAGGGAATTCAGCAGTGCAAAAGAACCGCTTCCCGTCACCGGACGCATCAATCCGAGCGGTACAACCTCCGAAGGAATCCCCGCCCATCGGCACACCGGCGAAAGCCACTCTGACACCAGAACAAAAAAGCCCGATGCCTCCAGCATACTCACGCCAACGATCAGCCCGATCAAAGACGGCGCTATGGACAAAAGAGCAGAAAAACCCTCCTTCGCACCTGCTGTAAAGCTGTCAAACAAATCAATCTTTCTGACGATGCCGAACAGTACGATGCAGACAATAAGAACCGGTACAGCATAAGTTCCTATCCGTTCCGTAAACGCATTCCTCCCTTCCGGCGGGAAACTGACGGCTGAGGCAGACAGAAAGAAAGCAGCTTCGCCATGATGATGCCGACCATGAGCGCACCCGCAGATGATATCCAGATATAGGGCAGAACGGCATAAGGTATCTGACTGCCCGCCGCCTGACGCATTGCGGCGATGGTGGCGGGAATAAGCTGTACAGATGCTGTATTCAGAATAACAAACACAATCATGCTGTGATTGGGCTGTGTCTTAAGACGGTTGCTTTTCTGCATCTCCTTCATAGCAAGAATTCCCAAAGGCGTGGCGGCATTGCCCAGACCCAGCAGGTTGGCGGTAACATTGGCACAAACCGCCTGCATTGCCCTGCTTCCTTTTTTGTAATCCGGCATCAGCCGTCCCAATATCGGCGACAGGCACTTTGAAATCAATTTCGCCAGACCGCTTTTTTCGGTAATGTTCATCATGCCGCTCCATAAACACATCACACCTGCCATCGACAGCAATAACCGGATTGCTTTGTCGGCTCCTTCCGCCGCCGCCATCGACACCCCTTCCATATGTCCTGTTACGGCGGCACAAATGAAACTGACTACAATCATTCCCGCCCAGAGTCCGTTCAGCATTTCTTTCCCCCTCTGTTGTGTGGACTGCTTCCGCACAGCTAAGAATATTATCTTTGCTGTGACTTTTTCCCCTCTGCCGTGTGGACTGATACTATCATGCTGTATCAGCTAAAATTCACTTCCTGTTTGTGAATTCCAGTTTCCGTTAAGGATAATTCCCATTTTTCACAGCAGTTCATGTGCAAAAATACTAAACATTATATTCACAGTTACTTTTGGACAAATTTTTACACGTCACTATTGTACAAGCTTATTTTGTACGACAAAAACTAATATTTGTATAAAAAAGATTCCAAAAAAAGCCTGTAATCAGGTATTTGACACTCTTCCCAATAAAATGGCATTTTCGACATAAACTAGTAAGTTGCACAATAATTCAAATTTTTACCAACTTTTTTGCTTTTTGCTATTGACAAATTCCTCCTGAAATAGTACGATATAGATAACACAAGATAATATACTTTTTAACCACTTTTTATGAAAGGAGCGGTGCACTGTGAGAGCTTTTGGATGTGTAAGACAAATTGACAAATTAGGACGTTTGGTACTGCCGTCAGATATCAGAAGAATGCTGAATATCAAAGACGGTTCAGATTCTGTGGAGTTTTTCGTTGATGATGACTGCGTAATTATTAAGAAGTATCGTCCCGCTTGTATTTTCTGCAATTCCGCCAATAACATCGTTACCTACAAAAATCAGTCAGTCTGTCAAAGCTGCCTTGATGAAATCAAAGCAAACGGATGACAAAACCTACAAGCTCCTGTGCTGCGGCATGGGAGCTTTTTTTGTGCAAAGGGTGTTGAAAAAAACCGCGCTTTATATTATGATTATGCTATCGGCAGACTCTGACGCTGTCATGTAAAACTGCTGTCCCCGTACAGCCAAACTATCTGAGCGAAACAGGTGAACCATATGAATTTACAAACACTTTTTCAGCATTCCTGTCCTATTACCGCTGACGGCGCAATGGGTACCTATTTTTCTGAACTCACAGGCTCTGATGCAAAACTCTGTGAAACGTATAATATCATTCAGCCGGAGCTTATCCGACAGATACACCAGAACTATCTGGAGGCAGGTGCCCGCCTGCTGCGTACCAATACCTTTTCCGCTAACCGCTTCACGCTCGGTATGAACCATGAAGAACTGCGCTCTGTCCTTGAAAGGGGCTATGCAATCGCTTCGGAGTGTGCGCAGAATAACGCTGTTGTCTGTGCAGATGTCAGCGTTATTTATGACAATACGCTTTCCCGTGAGGAAATTCTTCAGGAATACGCTTTTATTATCGACACTTTTCTGTCCTGCGGCGCACAGACATTTTTGTTTGAAACACTCCCTGACCTTGCGCCCGTCCTTCCTGCCATTGACTATCTGCTTTCCAAAGCCCCCGATGCCGAAATTGTGGCTTCATTTACAATCCTGCCGGACGGCCGTACCCGCTCCGGTACTTCTGCCGCACAGCTGCTGAAGGATATCACCGCCGCACAGGATAAACTGACCATGGTCGGTCTTAACTGCGGCTGCGGTGCGGTGCAGATGCTGCCGAATGCCGTCCCCTTCTTCTCTTATATTCGGGAACATACCAAATTATACACCTGTGCCATGCCGAACGCCGGCTATCCCTCTACGGAAAACCGGCGCACTGTCTTTACGGCAACACCTGAGTATTTCGCCGCTCAGACAGCCCGCCTGATACCTTTGAAACTGAATGCTGTCGGCGGCTGCTGCGGTACAACGCCAAAGTTCATACAGCTGCTGAACGACTATGTACAGCACCCCGACAAAACACCGCCACCCCCCGCTGCCTATCCTGTCCGCGCAAGACAAAAAGCGCCCCTGTCCTCCCGTCTGGCGGAGGACGGCGGCTTTATTCTGGCGGCAGAACTGGATCCGCCGGAAAGTGCCGATCTTTCCAGACTGCTTTCCGCCGCCCGCATTCTGAAAGACAGCGGCGTTTCTGTTGTTACCGTGTCCGATTCCCCGCTCGGCCATTCCCGCATGGATTCTGTTATCTGCTCGGCTAAAATCCAGCGTGAAACAGGAATGGAAGCACTCCCTCATATCTGCTGTCGGGACAAGAACCTTAACGCCCTTCGTTCAAGCCTTCTGGGTGCTCACTGCGAAGGTATCCGTGCCGTTCTCGCCGTTACGGGCGATGCGATTCCGGAAAGTGACAGAGGTCTTGTCAAGCCCGTTTTCAATGTAGATTCCACACGCCTGATGGAACTCATCAGCAAGCTGAACGATGATATTTTCTCTGATGCCCCCATCACCATCGGCGGCGCTTTCGATCCTGCTCCCAGAAAGCAGGCCTACTCCCTCAGCAGGCTGACAAAAAAGCAGAAAAACGGTGCCGGCTTTGTTCTGACACAGCCTGTTTTTTCTGAGGACTGTCTGCCCTCGATTGATCTTGCCCGTCAGCAGGGAGTCAAGGTACTTGTCGGTCTGATGCCCCTTGTCAGCTTCCGCAACGCTTCGTTCATGAAAAATGAAGTGCCTGGCATCAATATTCCTGATGCACTGGTGGAGCGTTTCCGTCCTGATATGTCCCGTGAAGAAGCTGCCGCCGTTGGTATTGAAATCACCGTAGAGTTAGCCCGCCTTTTCCGCCCCCATGCAGACGGCTTTTATTTCATGACTCCTTTCAACCGTGCAGAAATTATCCGTTCCGTCATACAGCAGCTGTCCATCTGATAAAAAATTTTCCCGCTGAATCAAGCAAAAACAGCTGTCTTGACCATATACAAAACTTTCCTGTGAACGAAAGGAAGCGTCCGGTCATCATTTTCCGCTTTTCGCCTTCTGTTTCCGGTTTTTTCTGCCGTTTGTGAAAAATCAGCCTGCCAATAAAAGATAAGCCCCCTCTTTATCCTGCAAACGGATATCGAGGGGGCTGCTTGTTCGTTGTAAGCAAAAGCGCTGTCGGACACTGAAACTGACCCGATACAATTTCCTGTCAGATCACGCTTTGCCGTAAGGAAGGTTTATGACAAAATCCTGATGTATTCTGTCGGTTTCATTTTATACAAAGGAGAAATGAAAAATGGCTAAATGAGACCTTCCTGTCCTCATCTGCATCTTTATATTATCACATTTCTCCTCACAATACAATTGACCGATTGTGAAAAGTATCCCTGACACTTGCACAATAATTTGTGTATGAACACAATGATGTCATTTTTTCAGGAATCATCTGACAATTTTAATTCAAGGTCAAATGTTTTTTCGAGCTGGTTAATGCTGCTTGCAGCGCGGAAGAAGGAAAGTGTTACCGTGTCACCCGGCTTATACTTGCTCAGTTCTTCAATAAACTCATACGCGGACTTGATTCTTGTACCGTTGATAGCCGTAATAATATCCCGTTCCCTTGCCTCTGAATTGATCAGCGGGCTGTCAGAGGTAATATTGAGAATCACCATGCCCTGCGGTACATTTTTCAGCTTGGATTCATACAGGTTGCAGGTTGTTCCCTCAATGCCGATGGTTGCTCTGTCGTTGACATAGCCGTACTTTATCAGCTTGTTGATAATCTCCATCACTTTGTTGCTGGGAATTGCAAAACCCATGCCTTCATAGTTTGTCGATACGATTTTAGAGGTATTCATGCCGACTACCGCCCCCTGTTCATTGATGAGCGGGCCGCCTGAATTACCCGGATTGATTGCCGCATCGGTCTGAATATACTTAATATAACCGTTTGTCAGCAAAATACGATTGACGGCGGAAACCGTTCCCACTGTCAGCGAATTGGAAAAATTAGAACCGCCGGGACTGCCGATAGCGTAAACTTCCTGTCCGACAAACAGCTTTTGCGAGTCGGCAAATGAGGCGGGCACGAGATCTTTTCCGTTGATTTTCAGAACAGCAAGGTCGGTTTTTTTATCGACACCGATAATCGTACCGAGATACTGTGTTCCGTCAAAAGTCGTGATCAGAACGCCTGTTTTCACGCTGTCATTGACTACATGGCTGTTGGTAGCGATATAGCCGTCCTCTGAAATGATGATGCCGGAACCGTCACCAATCTTGTTCAGCACATAATCCGTGCCGGATTCATAGGAAGTAACGCACACCACTGAGGGCGAAGCCTTGATGTATGCCTTATTCGCCACGGTTTCAGTGACTTTCATGTCACTTTCTGTCAGAGAAATCTGCGGGCCGTCAGGGTCTGCCGAAACATCAGGCGCGTCAGGCAAAGAATATTCCTCTGCATAGGAAGTGCTTGTCTTGTTGTAGGGAATGCGCTCGTTGTTGCTTTTGACGGCTTTTGACTGTGAACGCAGAATAATCTGGTACACAAAAAAGATAGAAAAAGACACCAGCAAAACGCTTATGAGCCATAAAAACACCCTCAAAAGCACCATTTTCTTCGGTCTTTTCAGTTCTGCATAGGGCGGAAACAACAGATCATCGTCCAAAATATCGGCATTTTCCGCTTCTGCTCCGTTCACTGCAAAATCCTGATAGGACATCGGCTGCGGGACAAATTCCTGTTCATACGGCACAGCGGGTTCAGCTGCTGCCGGTTCAATATCTTCCTGTTGTTTTTCCTGTTCCTCAGACATAGGCGGGTATCCCTCCCTTATTTCTTTTCATGCTTTTTACCGTCATAGCGTTTATCGGAAGGTTTTTTCGGCAGATAAAATTCAAACTCGGTATAATCCCCGACAACGCTTTTGGCGGTAATGTTGCCTCCGTGCAAGCGAATAATGCTTCTTACCAGATACAAACCGAGTCCCAGTCCCTTCTTGTCCTTGCTGCGGGACTTGTCCGTCTTGTAGAAACGTCCGAAAATCAAGTCAATTTCAGAGCTTTTGATGCCCATACCGCTGTTTTTGATCACAAAGTTGCACTGTTCCTGACTATTGATAATATTGAACTCGATATAACCGCCCTCATTCGTGAATTTGACGGCATTTTCTACCAGATTGTACACTACCTGATGCAGCAGATCCTTGTCGCCGTAAACCTTGCTGGGCGTAATGGTATCCAGTCCCCGAATTTCAATATTTTTACGGTTCACTTCCTGTTCAAATGTCAGGATAACATTCACCAGCACGTCCAGCAAATCAAATGACTGGAAATTCAGCTTCAGTTCACCGCTGTCAATTCTTGAAAGATCGAGCATGGAACGCACCAGTCTGGACAGCCGCTTTACCTCGTCAGAAACAATATGCAGATAGTAGTCCTGTTTTTCCTGCGGAATCGTTCCGTCCAGAATACCGTCAATAAAGCCTGCAATTGTCGTCATAGGCGTTTTCAGCTCATGCGATACATTGGCTACGAAGCTCTTACGGCTCATTTCTGAGGAGGAAAGGGATTCCGCCATGTTATTGAATGCTGTCGCCAGCTCTTTGATCTCATCGTTTCCGGTAGCCGTTACACGCACGCTGAAATCACCTTTACCGAATTGTTTGGCGGCATCAGACATCTGCCGGAGCGGTTTCACCATATTGTAGGAGAACACGCCGATAGCCAGTATGGACATTGCCAGTGTAGCAATAGCGGCGAGGATAAAAATCTGCATGACCATGCCTGTAAAGCTGTCGATATCCTTTGTGTTGGTGGTCACAATGACCGTTCCTACCGTATCAAAGCCGTTGCGTCTGGTGATGGCCCTTGCGGAGATATAGCGTTCCTCCGGATAAATCCCGTCCAGTGTGCCTTTTTCAAAATATGTATTCTGTTTCAGGGCTTTTTCAATGCTGTCCGACTTGACAGCAACACCTTCACTAAGACGGGGATTCTCAGAAACAGACAACCTTACATGGCTGTTATTGTCCACAATAATGATATCAGAATCCACATCGCCTGCATAAACGTGCAGGAAATCTCCCATATACTTCGCATAGTCACTGTTGATCCACTCAAACTGGACATGGTCGCTGCTGGGGTGGTAGCCGCTGCGGATATTCGTCTGGATATATTCAGCGATACTATCCGCACGGCGTGCTAAAGTGGTATGCTTTTCGTTATACCAATAGCCTGAAATCGTCATTGTCAGAATAACGCCCAGCACCAGAAAACTCAGGAAAACAATGATAACGCTGACGTTCATGTATTTCAGAAACAGCGATTTTCCCGAAAAAAATCTATGCTTTCGTTTCAAACTTATAACCTACTCCCCATACAGTTTTCAGTGTCCATTTATCCGACACACCCTCTAATTTTTCCCGCAGACGCTTGATATGCACATCAACTGTTCTTGAATCCACATAGCAGTCAAATCCCCATACCTCGTCCAGCAGCTGATCTCTGGTAAACACACGGTTAGGATTGCTTGCCAGATGGTAGATCAGTTCCATTTCTTTCGGCGGTGTATCAACCTGTTCGCCGCGCACTCTCAGTTCATAGTTGGTCATATTGATTACCAGACCTTCATAGCGAACCTCTTTTTTGGTTTCCTGCGTATTTTCACCAAACACGTTGTTGCTGCTGACACGCCTGAGCACCGCCTTGATTCTTGCGACAATTTCCTTCGTTTCAAAAGGCTTCACCACATAGTCATCTGCACCCAGTTCCAGACCAAGCACCTTGTCAAACACTTCGCCCTTTGCGGTCAGCATGATAATGGGACATTGTGAAGTCTTGCGGATTTCCCTGCATACCTCCCAGCCGTCCAGTACGGGCAGCATAATATCCAGCATTACCAGATCGGGCTTTTCTGTCTTGAACTTCGTGACCGCCTGACCACCATCATTAGCGATAACAACTTTATAGCCGTCCTTCTCGATGTACAGACGAAGCAGTTCGCAGATATTGATGTCATCATCTACTACTAAAATCTTTCCCATGCCCATTCAAATCATCACCCTTCTTTTCAAATCATACTCCTATCACTTGTAGGACTGCCTGTTTCTCTCATTATATCATATTTTTTTCGGATTGTATAGTTTTTTGTTCCAATATAACCACATCAGCGGAACAACTTATCGGTTTATCATGAGCTGTTATTTCAATTCCTGACGCCGGAATACGATGATGCCGACCAAAGCACTCAGAACCAGATAAGCCGTACCGACAAGAAACGGCACATAGGCTTCTCCGTTCAGGCAAAAATTCTGTGTGCTGGTAATGGACAGGAACAGCCAGAAGCGGGAAAACAAATTGCTGTTGTTGACAGATATTGCCGCCACCTGCAGCAATGACGTAATCAGCATGGGAATGACAATGGAAAAGGCTACCGCATAGCCTGTTTTTCTCATCAGTACCGCTATCATCACAAATACACTGCCTGCCGCCGCAAACTGCACAATATACCCTGCCAGCGTCAGCAGAATCTGTCCGGCGGAAATCTTCGCACTGAAGCCAAACAGGATACAGCCTACCATACCGCTGCCCAGCAGATAGGAAACAACCACCGTTACCATTGCCGCAAGAGAAAAAATCAGCTTTGAAAAGTATACTGCCGTTCTCGGACAGCCCCTCGATACGGAATTCTTGATGGTTCCCATAGAATATTCCGAGCTGACAAATATGCTGATGACAATAGCCGTAATATACAGGACATTAGTATCTGCCAGAGCGGTGCTGATATACGCCCAAGAGTTGTTGTCCGGAACAACCATCAGCATATCGTTGATCGTTTTTTCGTCTGAACCAAGACTCTCCATCAGGGTACGGGTAAACTCAACGTTATTTCCCACCATTTTCCATGCCATATAGTAAAGCACCGACATGATAACGCCTATCACAAAGGCGACAACAATGCACACAAACCAGCTCCGGCTTTTTTTCAGTTTATAGAAATCTGCCTTCATCAATGTGCCCATGCTTATCCCTCCTCCATCCTGCGGATAAAATACTGTTCTGCACTGTTGTCATCATTGCTGATGCCGAACACCGTGATGCCTTCTTTGAATAACTCATTCGTCAGCAGACCGATGTTCCCGATTGGCACAGTGACCATAACCAGACCGCTTTCTGTGCTTACCCCTTCTGACTGCAAAACACGCTTCACGATTTCCTCCGCTTTTGAGGGATTGTTCGTTTTGATGATGGTACGGGCAACACAAATCTTTTTCAGTTCTTCCGCTGTAAGTTCCTCCACGAGATGACCGTTGGAAATAATGCCGTAGCGTGTCGCCACCTTTTCGAGTTCTCCTAAAATATGGCTCGAAATAAAAATCGTCTTGCCCTGCTCACGAAGAAGCAGCAGCAGTTCCCGTATCTCGACAATTCCCTTGGGGTCGAGTCCGTTGATCGGCTCGTCCAGCATCAGAAAATCAGGATCGCCTATCAGCGCCATCGCCAGACCCAGACGCTGTTTCATGCCCAGCGAGAAATTGACAACACGCTTTTTCCCCGTGTTTGACAGACCTACCTTTTCCAGCAGTTCCTGTGAACGCTTCAGATCTGCTCCCAGCATCCTTGCGTACAGTTCTATATTGTCCTCCGCCGTCATGTTCCTGTACAATGCCGGCCCTTCGATCAGGCTTCCGGTTTTTCTTCGGGCTGTCGTCAGATCTTCACCGTCAAAAAAGCGGAATGTGCCGTCTGTCGCTTTCGTCAACCCTAATACAGTGCGGATAAAGGTTGTTTTGCCGGCGCCGTTTTTCCCGACAAAACCGTAAATATCTCCCTGCCTGACTGTCAGAGAAACACCATCTACCACATTCGTGCCCCGATAGGCTTTCGTGAGTTTCTCTGTTTGCAGTACATAGTCCATCTGAAATCCTCCGTTCTATACTGTCTGTATATTCCGCAAAAAATCCGCTTTCAGTAAATTTTTTCGCCGATCTAATCGTCCCGTTCTTCTATCTCCAGAATAATGCGGGATTTTTCGAGATATAAAATCCTGAACACTTCGCCTCTTGCCGCTGATTCGTGCATTCTGACAAAATCGTCCATACTCGGTGCTTTTCCGTAAATATAGCCGTCCGCCAAACGAATCTTATAATTGACCTTCATCTGATAGTAACCGCTTTCGATCTCAAACACCGGCACCAATTCTGCCGTTACATAAGCGCGGCGGTCGATATCTTCCTTTGCCGCCGCCTGCCGTTCAAACGGATACCCTTTAATACACTTTTTTGCGGTTTCCCGTGTCATCTGCATCACGCCTTTGCATCATAACATTCTGTATTTTTGCTGATCTACTTTCCGTATTGTTTTTGCGAATAATACAATTTGTATATAAAATACTGTATCCGTTATTTGAAAAATACAGTCCGTATAAAACAATAGATATATCCTGATTGTATATTATACAGCAGGTATTTTATGTGCCAAATTTATACTTATCGTATATATCAGGAATGCGATTCATGCTCATACTGCCGGATAATATTCAAAAAATCCTGTCCATAGCGGTTCAGCTTATATTCTCCGATACCATATATTTTTGACATCTGCGCCATTGTAAGGGGACGCATGACCGCCATTTGCCACAAAGACTGGTCGGGAAGTACGGAAAAAGCCGGTACGCCTGCCTGTGCCGCCAGATATCTCCGATGTTCTTTCAGCCTTTTGAACAAATCACGGTCATCAGGCTGACTGGCGGGCGAGGACGGCCTCGCGGCAGGAAGCAGATATTTTTCCGCCCTGTCACCGCAGCAGACACTGCAATGATGACACGGCGGTCTGAAAGATTCCCCAAAATATCCCAGCAGGCGCTTCCGCAGACAAATAGACGAGGAAACATAAAACATCATGAGTTTGAGGCGCATTTCTGCCGCTTCCATACGCTTACGGCGCTTTTCCGGATCAGCTGCTTCGCCGCCCCCCTCATGCCTTATCATATAGCGGCAGACTTTCAGATCCTGACTGCCGTACAGCAAAATACAGTCGGACGGTTCGCCGTCACGGCCTGCACGTCCTGCCTGCTGGTAATATTCTTCCAGATTCGGAGGCATATTGTAGTGCAGTACATACCGCACATTCGGTTTATTGATGCCCATACCGAAGGCACTTGTCGCCACGATAATGTGTACACGGTCATAAAGAAATTCTTCCTGATTGTGCTTTCTTTGCTCATCACTCATTCCTGCGTGATAGGGCAGTGCCGAGAAGCCTTTCTTCTGCAAAAGTTCTGTCACCATATCCACACTTTTTCGTGATGTACAGTAGATAATGCCTGTTTTTTCCTGTACCCTCGTCACATAGTCAAGCAGAAAACGGTCTTTATACAGAGGCTGAAACACCGCAAAATACAGGTTCTGCCTGTCAAATCCCGTTATCAGCGTAAGGGGTGTATGAAGATGCAGGCTGCTGATAATGTCTTTCCTGACCTCTTCCGCTGCGGTTGCTGTAAATGCCGCTATGACCGGTCTTTTGGGCAGTTTTGCGATAAATTCCGCTATCCGCAGATAACTCGGGCGGAAATCATGCCCCCATTGAGAAATACAATGTGCTTCGTCAACGGCTACCATTTCAATATTGCTCCGGCAGGCAAAGTCCAGAAAATCCGCCGCATTCAGCCTTTCGGGTGCCGCATAGATGATTTTGTACCTTCCCTGCTTTGCGTTTGCTATGGCTGACTGCATCTGGCGGGGTGTGAGTGTGCTGTTCAGATACGCACCCCTCACGCCGATATCACGCAATGCCTGCACCTGATCCTGCATCAGTGAAATCAGCGGTGAAATAACCAGCGTAATGCCGGAAAACATCAGTGCAGGCAGCTGATAACAAATAGACTTTCCTGCACCCGTAGGCATGACCCCCAGAACGTCCCTGCGGTTCAGAATGCTGCGTATAATGCGCTCCTGCCCCGCACGGAATGAAGTGTAGCCGTAATATTTTTTCAGCACTTCTTCTATCGTCAACTCACTCACCCGCTTCCGGCAGCGAACGCATGAACAGATATTCCTCTGCCGGCAGTTTATCCGCATATACCGCCAAACTGCCGCTTTCAGCCAGCGCCTCTTTCTGTGCCTTTGTAAGTGTTTTGATGAAATACTCCAGTTTAGCGGCGGAAGAACGGCTTTTGCTCTGCCACAGGGCCATCATGCCCGCCGCCCTGCGGGAGCGTGTATACTTGGCCGCTTTCAGACCGCCTTCCCTGTGTTCCTTCCACCGGCGCACAGGGTCAGTTGTAATCCCTGTGTAAATCGACCTGTCCATGCACCGCAGCATATAGGTGTAATACATTTGCTTACTCCTGCGGACGATTCCGCTGCATTTCTTCATGGTCAGCTTTCACCGCGTGATATAATTCACAGCTGTTCCATGCTGCATTTGTTTCCGTTATCATTACTTTCAGTGCGACTCCGCCAGACACATATTTTCTCAGCGTCATTAAAAGGATTTCCAGATCTCTGCGCTGAAATCCGCACATGACCAGCATTTCTTCGTCAAAATCATCAGCGGCTGTTCCTCCGGCTGTATAGCCCGTGATCTCGGCAAGATAGCCCAGCTTTTCACCGTAATCCGCCTTTGCAACTTCCTTCGGCATGGCTTTGACCGATACCAACGCCTTTTTAACACCCGCCAGCCTTTCTCCGCTGAAATTGTATAACAAAACGATTTTCTTCATCTCTGTCATCAAGCCTCTCCTTAATCTGTATCCAGTTTCAGGACTGCCATGAATGCCTCCTGCGGTACTTCCACCGTACCTAACTGCCGCATACGCTTCTTGCCTTCCTTCTGCTTTTCCAGCAGCTTTTTCTTACGGGTGATATCACCGCCGTAGCACTTCGCCAGAACGTCCTTACGCATTGCCTTGACGGTTTCCCTTGCAATGATTTTTCCTCCGATACAAGCCTGTATCGGCACTTCAAACAGCTGACGGGGAATTTTCTCCTTCAGCTTCTCCGCCATTTTTCTCGCACGGGTATAGGCTTTGTCCGCATGGATAATAAACGACAGTGCATCTACTACGTCACCGTTGAGCATAATATCGAGCTTCACGAGCTTCGATTCCTCATAGCCTGATACTTCATAGTCAAAAGAAGCATAACCTCTTGTGCGGGATTTCAGCGTGTCGAAAAAGTCATAAACGATTTCCGCCAGCGGTAAAACATAGTGAATATCCACTCTGTCAGAGTCAATATAGGTCATACCCTTGAAAACGCCCCGCCTGTCCTGACAAAGATCCATGATATTGCCGACATACTCTGACGGCGCATAAATGTGAGCTTCGGTAACCGGTTCTTCCGCTTTGGCAATCTGTCCAGGATCGGGGTAATTGGTAGGATTGTCGATATATTCCACCGTCCCGTCCGTTTTGGTAATGCGGAAAATAACACTCGGCGCAGTAGTAATCAGGTCAAGGTTGTATTCTCTTTCCAAACGCTCCTGTATGATCTCCATATGGAGCAGTCCCAGAAAACCGCAGCGGAAACCGAAGCCCAGCGCAACAGAGGTTTCCGGCTCAAAGGAAAGCGCCGCATCGTTGAGTTCGAGCTTTTCGAGTGCTTCTCTCAGATCGGGATATTTTGCGCCGTCAGCCGGATAAATACCGCAGAAAACCATCGGCTGTACAGCACGGTAGCCAGGCAGCGGTTCCTGTGCCGGTGCATTTGCCAGCGTCACTGTATCACCGACTCTTGCATCACTCACTGTTTTGATAGAGGCGGCAATATAGCCTACCTCGCCCGCATACAGCGCCTGTGACGGTTCCAGACTGGTAGCCCGCATAAATCCGCATTCAACAACTGTGAATTCCTTTCCTGTTGCCATCAGCCGGATAGTATCACCGACCTGCAGTTTTCCTTCTTTCAGGCGCACATAGATAATAACGCCCTTGTAGCTGTCATAATAAGAGTCAAAAATCAGTGCCTGCAGGGGCTTTTCATCATCTCCTTGCGGCGGCGGCACCAATGCCACGATCTGTTCCATGACATCATGGATATTGATGCCCATTTTGGCAGAAATACAGGGTGCGTCCTCTGCCGGCAGACCAATGACATCTTCGATTTCGCTTTTTACTCTGTCGGGGTCTGCGCTCGGAAGGTCAATTTTGTTGATAACCGGTACAATTTCCAGACCCGCATCCAGTGCCAGATAGGTATTGGCAAGGGTCTGGGCTTCGATACCCTGAGAGGCATCTACTACCAGCACAGCACCCTCACACGCCGCCAGTGAGCGGGACACTTCATAATTGAAGTCAACGTGGCCGGGTGTGTCGATCAGGTTGAAAATATACTCTTCCCCGTCATCGGCATGGTAAACCAGTGTAACTGCGTGTGCTTTGATGGTAATGCCCCTTTCACGCTCCAGATCCATATTGTCAAGAAGCTGGTCTTCCATGTCGCGTATTGCCACAGACTGTGTTTGTTCCAGAATTCTGTCTGCCAAAGTC
>CADCQO010000051.1 GCA_902803585.1 uncultured Ruminococcus sp. | reverse complement strand
TTATGTTTGATTGTCTGCTTGATTCATCCAATATCATCAGAATCTTGCACCACTATTTTTCTTTTAAGGAAACTTGATTTCCGTGAAAATAGCCGATAAAGTGTTGACAAACCCACAAAATGATGATATAATACCACCGTATATTGCAGAAAGGAGGGAGTTTCATGCTCAGAATATTCAGCTTTTTCCCATCTCATACATATTGCCATTGCATACCGAAACAGAGTGATGAAACTTGCTGCTTCAGGAACGGAAAACGTTAATAGATATCTGCACAGGATCATACTGACAGGATTCTGTGTATCTGGACGGCAGTTGAAAAACGTGTTTTAAGCATTTCTGTTTTCGGACAGGAGTGCTTTTTTGTTAAGGAGTGAAAAAATAACAATGTTAGAATTACAGGGAAAATACAACACTGCCAAAATTTTTACTGATATCATAGATGGAGATGCAATTTCGCAAATTATTATGTTTCTGAATCAGCCAATGGCGGCAGGACAGCAAATTCGTATTATGCCAGATGTTCATGCCGGTACCGGATGTACAATTGGTACAACAATGACAATTACCGATAAAGTTGTGCCAAATCTGGTTGGAGTAGATATCGGGTGCGGTATGGAAACTGTCTGCCTTAAAGAAACCTATATAGAATTACAGAAACTCGACAAAGTTATCCGCAGTCAGATTCCGTATGGTTTCGCTGTCAGGGGCAAGGCACACAGATATGTAGAAAAAATCGATCTGGTAAATTTGTACTGCTTTCATCGTATCAATCTTGACAAGGCAGAAAAAAGTTTAGGGACTCTGGGCGGGGGAAACCATTTTATCGAAGCAGACAGAGATGAAAATGGTCAGTTGTATCTGGTGATCCATTCCGGTTCCCGTCATTTAGGACTGGAAGTCGCAAAATATTATCAGCTCGAAGCATACAGACGGCTGAACAGATGTTCTCTGAAAGAAGTGACGGCGCTGATTGAAACACTAAAAGCAGCAGGAAAGGAAAAGCAGATACAGAAAGAACTGAAAAAGCTGACAAATACCAAACATACAAGTATTCCGAAGGAACTTGCCTACGCAGAAGGGGATTTGTTTGAGCAGTATATCCATGATATGAAGCTGGTACAGGAATATGCGATGCTGAATCGTCAGGCTATGATGGACGAAATTATCAAGGGAATGGGTTTGCACATCAAAGACCGCTTCACAACGGTACACAACTACATTGATACCGAAAGCATGATTCTCCGGAAGGGGGCTGTTTCTGCCAAACAAGGGGAAACTTTGCTTATTCCTATCAATATGCGTGACGGCAGTCTGATTTGTACGGGAAAGGGCAATCCTGACTGGAACTGCTCTGCGCCTCATGGTGCGGGAAGAATCCTCTCCCGTACGGAAGCAAAGGCTACTTTTACCCTTTCGGAATTCAAAAAGCAAATGGAAGGTATTTATTCTACTTCTGTCAGCCGTGATACGATTGACGAATCACCGATGGCGTATAAGTCTATGGAAGATATCGTATCAAACATTGGTGATACAGCAGAAATCGTTTCTGTCATCAGACCGATCTATAATTTCAAAGCTGGTTCAGAGAACTGACAAAATACGGAGCTGTTATACTGCGTGGAATCACGCTTGTAAAACAGCTCCGTATTATTTTATGCTGAACGCTCCGGCAAATTACTTAACAGCCTTAAAGCCATTTTCCAGATCTGCGATAATATCATCAATATGTTCTGTGCCAATGGACAGACGGATAGTGTTGGGTCTGATACCCTGATCCAACAGTTCTTCTTCAGAAAGCTGTGAGTGGGTGGTCGATGCCGGATGAATCACAAGGCTCTTGACATCTGCAACATTTGCCAGCAGAGAGAAAATTTTCAGGTTGTCAATAAATTTCCATGCCTCTTCCTGACCGCCTTTGATTTCAAAAGTAAAGATAGAAGCACCGCCGTTCGGAAAATACTTCTGATAGAGTGCGTGATCGGGATGATCGGGCAGGGAAGGATGATTCACCTTTTCTACTTGGGGATGACTGCTTAAATATTCTACAACCTTCTTTGTGTTTTCTGCGTGTCTTTCCAGACGAAGAGAGAGTGTTTCCACACCCTGCAGGAGCAGGAAAGCATTAAAGGGAGAAATAGTGGCGCCGGTATCACGAAGAAGAATGGCTCTGATGTAAGTGACAAAAGCAGCAGCGCCTACAGCATCATAGAAAGAAACACCATGATAACTTGGGTTCGGATCAGCAATATTCGGATACTTTCCGCTTGCCTTCCAGTTGAATTTACCGGACTCTACGATAATACCGCCGAGCGTCGTGCCATGACCGCCAATAAACTTTGTTGCAGAATGCACTACAATGTCTGCACCATGCTCAATAGGTCTGATGAGATAGGGAGTACCAAAAGTATTGTCGATAACAAGGGGTAAACCGTGTTTGTGTGCAATTGCAGCAATTGCATCAATATCCGGAATATCGCTGTTGGGATTGCCGAGTGTTTCCAGATAAATCGCTCTGGTGTTGTCCTGAATGGCGTTTTCGACCTCTGAAAGATTGTGGGCATTTACAAACGTCGTTGTAATGCCATACTGGGGAAGAGTATGTGAAAACAGGTTATAGCTGCCGCCATAAATGGTTTTCTGAGCGACAATATGACCGCCGTTAGCAGCAAGAGCTTCAATGGTATAGGTAATTGCAGCTGCACCAGAGGCGAGTGCAAGCGCTGCACTGCCGCCTTCCAGCGCTGCCAGTCTTTTTTCAAGTACATCTTGTGTGGAATTTGTCAGTCTTCCGTAAATATTGCCGGAATCAGCCAGACCAAAGCGGTCAGCAGCGTGTTTACTGTTATGAAAAACGTAAGAAGTTGTCTGATAAATCGGAACGGCTCTTGCATCTGTAGCCGGGTCTGCCTGTTCCTGTCCAACGTGTAACTGTAAAGTTTCAAATTTGTATTCACTCATAATAATAATCTCCTTTTATCAAATGTATCAAAAAATACTTCATTGTGATCCGGTGATGAAAAAACAAAACCGGAAGCTTCTTTCGTAAAGCTCCCGGACAAATGGCATACAAGCTGTTTATTTCAACAACATCGTATCTTCTGAAGGCGCACGGATATCAGACCGAACGCTCCAGCCATATGATATGCCCGGGAGTGAAACATTCGATAACACATCATGTCGTTCTTTGTCCATATAGTTGCTGACATCACTTGCACCTCCTTCTTGAATCAACTGTTTGTCAGAACACCAATAGTATAGCACTGTTTACCTACTTTGTCAATAGGTTTACTGATTATTTTTCTTTTTTTCGTAATCTTCCAATGCAGAACGTATCGCCTCTTCTGCCAGTACAGAACAGTGCATCTTATAATCCGGCAAACCATCCAGTGCTTCTGCTACCGCTTTATTGGTCAGCTGCATGGCTTCGGCAACAGGTTTGCCCTTGATGAGTTCTGTTGCCATTGAACTTGAAGCGATGGCACTTCCGCAGCCAAATGTTTCAAACTTCACGTCCTGAATGACATCATTTTCGATTTTCAGATACATTTTCATAATGTCGCCGCACTTTGCATTGCCTACTTCGCCTATACCGTCAGCGTCCTCAATAACACCTACATTCCTTGGATTCAGAAAATGATCCATTACCTTTTCACTATATAAAGCCATCGTTAACCCTCCTGATAATTATAAAATAAATGATTTCTTACCCGCCATCAGGTCACGCCAGATAGGGGAAAAACTTCTTAAGTAGGCGACAACTTCTTTTACAGAACGAATAATCTCTTCTATTTCCTCATCTGTAATATCTTCGCCAATGCTCAATCTCAGCGATCCATGTGCAACATCGTGTACCCTTCCGATTGCAAGCAGAACATGGCTGGGGTCAAGAGCACCCGAAGTACACGCACTTCCTGAAGAAGCAAGGATTCCCTTCTGGTCAAGTAAAAGCAGCAGAGCTTCGCCTTCAATTCCTTCAAAACAGAAGTTGACATTTCCTGGCAGTCTGTTTTTAGCGTCACCGTTCAGAGCACCATGAGGAATTTCCTGCAATCCGCTGATCAGCTTATTTCTTTTTTGTGTCAGCACAGCTGCATTCGCTTCCATTTTCTCTGCCGATTCTTTGAGTGCTGCCGCCATTGCTGCGACACCTGCTACATTTTCTGTTCCTGCTCTTCTGCCTCGTTCCTGTGCACCGCCTTCAATGAGATTTGTCAGGCGAATACCTTTTTTGGCATAAAGAAAGCCGACTCCCTTGGGACCATGAAATTTATGTGCAGAAGCAGACAGCATATCAATATTCTGTGCTTTGACATCAATCGGTAAATGGCCAATTGCCTGTACTGCATCAGTATGGAACAAGACATGATGTTGTCTGCATATTGCGCCGATTTCCGTAATGGGCTGTATTGTACCGATCTCATTATTTGCATACATAATAGTAACCAGGCATGTATCTTCCCGAATGGCTGCTTCCACTTCTTCCGGCAATATCAGACCGTTCTGGTGTACGTCCAGAAGCGTGACTTCAAAACCATTTTTTTCCAGCTTTTTCAAAGTATGCAGAACGGCATGATGTTCAAATGCAGAAGAAATGATGTGTTTTTTGCCGGCTTTTCTGCCGATTTCTGCCGCTGACAAGATTGCCTGATTATCCGCTTCACTGCCTCCTGAGGTAAAAATAATTTCTTTCGGCTCAGCATTGATCAGACCCGCTACATCTTCTCTTGCTTTCTCAAGGACTTCTTTTGCTCTTTGACCCATTCTGTAAAGGCTTGATGGATTACCGTAGGTTTCATTCATTACCGAAACCATCGTATGAATAGCGACATCACTCATTTTTGTAGTCGCAGCATTATCAGCGTATATCACTGTAATAAAAC
Organism: uncultured Ruminococcus sp.; assembly: GCA_902803585.1. GTDB lineage: Bacteria > Bacillota > Clostridia > Oscillospirales > Acutalibacteraceae > UBA1213. The sequence goes on along the minus strand of CADCQO010000051.1, from coordinate 13,940 downwards.
CCCTTTCATATTTTCTGTTTTGCATTATACACCTATCAACCTACTTTGTCAATAGGTAAAATAATTCTTGATTTTTCTCATTGCCTTGCGTTATAATAGTTGAAAAAGAACAGAAAGGCGGTATTCAATATGATTTCTACAAAGGGACGTTATGCTATTCGTGTGATGATTGACTTGGCAGAGCATGATAACGGCGGTTATATTCCGTTGAAGGACATTGCCACAAGACAGGAGCTATCTAAAAAGTATCTTGAGATTATTGTAAAAGACATGGTCGCCGGCGGACTGCTTGTTGGTGCCAGCGGAAAGGGAGGAGGATATAAGCTTTGCAGAAAACCGGAAGAATACCCTGTTGGTGAAATACTGGAACTGATGGAAGGAAAATTATCTTCGGTTGCCTGTCTTGCAGATAAGAATGTGGATTGTCCCAGAAAATCGGCATGCCGCACTCTTCCAATGTGGACGGAATACGACCAGATGGTACATGATTTTTTTTACAGCAAAAAACTTTCTGATTTGATGAACAGCAGCAAATAACTTCTGAAAACGGTGACTGGCAGCTTTGAAAAAATCTGTCAGTCATTTTTTATATATTTCGAGAGATAAGATTCATAAAATTCTATAAAAGAAAATAAGAATAGAATATTGACAGCATAAAAATTTTCTGTTATAATTACCTACCGAGTAGATAGGTGAAATATATTTTAGGAAAGCGAGATGATTTTATGCTTTTTGATTTTGACAACGAAACAATCAAAAGATATATTACGCAGGCTGATTTCGGTATTGAAAGAGAAAGCCTCAGAGTCTGTTCTGACGGCACATTGGCGCAATCTCCTCATCCTTTTAAAAACCATAAAAACATTGACCGTGATTTCTGCGAAAATCAGGTTGAACTGATTGGAGATGTTTTCTGTGAACCGGAACAGGTCAACGAACAGCTTCTGCAGCTGCTGAAACTGCTGAATACAGAGCTGCTGAAAAGAAATGAATTGCTCTGGCCGTTTTCCAATCCTCCCAGAATCAGTGGTGAAGATGAAATTCCTGTGGCAGAGTACAGCGGCAGTCTGCAGAGTAAGTCCGTCTATCGGCGATATCTGGCTGTTAAATACGGAAAGAAGAAAATGCTGTTTTCCGGTATACATTTGAATTTCTCCTTTTCGGAAAAGCTACTTCAGGCGGCTTATGATCAAAAGGGGACAGGTACTTTTACGTCATTTAAAAACGATTTATACCTGCGTCTTTCCAAACGTGTGATACAGTATGCGTGGCTGGTGGTATTTCTTACAGCGGCAAGCCCTGTTTCTGACAGTACGATAGGAACCGGCAGCAATATTTACTCTTCTATCCGCTGCTCTGAGAGAGGCTATTGGAATTTTTTTACACCAATACTCAATTACACGGATATCAAAAGCTATGTCAGCAGCATTGAACGATATATAGAGGACGGTAATCTGAGGGCAGTATCAGAATTGTATTACCCTGTCCGTTTAAAACCCCGCGGCGAAAATAGCCTTGAGGCGTTGGCGCAAAAAGGAATTAATCATCTGGAATTGCGTGTGATTGATGTCAATCCTTTGTCGCCTACCGGTATTTTGACCGAGGATATTCGTTTTATTCACCTGCTTTTTCTTTATCTGGCCAGCCTGCCTGACTTTGCTTTTAACAGTAGTGAGCAGCTTCAGGCAATCAAAGATATCAAAACAGCGGCAATTTTCGGTGATATATCTGTCAGAAAAAAAGCTGTTAGAACATTGGAAGATATAACAGACTTTACCCTGAGATATTTTCCGGAATACAGCAATATTGTAAAGTATCAGCGGCAGAAACTGACTGCTGGAAACAGCTATGCAGAAATTATCAGCAAACGCTTCAGTACGGATTACATGGAAAAGGGATTGGCGCTGGCAAGACAATATCAGGGGAGTGTCGGCTATGTGTGAAATTTTGGGAATATCCTCACAAAACTCTTTCATTGCCAACAGTTATCTCAGAACATTTTATCGTCACAGCGAATTGAATCCGCATGGCTGGGGAATGGCTTGCATATCCCGTGAAAGTGCGCTTGTAGAAAAAGAAAGCATCAAAGCATCCAACAGCAATTATCTGCGGGAGCGTCTTTCGCAGCCCATTGAGTCCAAAATCCTTTTAGCACATATCCGTTACGCTACAATCGGCAACGTAGAATATAAAAACTGCCATCCATTTACAGGAAAAGATTGTACCGGAAGAATATGGACACTGATTCATAATGGAACGATTTTTGATTACGCACCGCTGAATCCGTATGTTCAAAAGCAAAAAGGTGATACTGACAGCGAAAGAATTTTTCTTTATCTGATAGATCGCCTTGATGACGTACAGCGCCAGAAAGGTGTAAGGCTGAGTTTTGAAGAAAAGTTTGCGCTGTTAGACGGTATTATCTGCAAAATGTCAAAAGGTAATAAGCTGAATCTTCTGTTTTCAGATGGAAAATACCTTTATGCCCATACCAATTGCAGAGGAACACTGTTTTATCTCAGTAAAGACAGCACCACTCTGATTGCTACTGTACCGCTGAGCGAAGAAGAATGGCAGCCGCTTCCCTTCACAAGACTGACTGCTTTTTATAACAGCAAACTGATACAAACTGGAACAAATCACAATCATGAATATATTGAAAGCGAAGAATCCATTAAACTGTTATACAGGATTTTTGCTAATTTGTAGGTGATCATTATGACAAAAGAAAAAGTAATGAATCGTTTATACGAACGCTATATCAAACCGACCGAACAAAAAGCGGAGAAATATATTGGCGTAGAAATTGAAATGCCCATTGTTAACCTTTCTCATCAGGCGGTTGACTTTGCTGTCGTACATCAGCTGACAGCGGCATTTTTGCAGGAATTTCATTTTGTACCAGCAGGCATTGATGAAGAGGGACACATTTATTCTGCCATCAATCAGAAAAATGGCGATGTCTTTTCTTATGACTGTTCTTATAACAATATGGAATTTTCATTCGGAAAAGAAAAACAACTCCGTACAATTCACGAGCGTTTTAAAATATATTACAGCTTTGTGCAGCATTTCTTTAAACCGTATAACTATACACTGACAGGTATGGGTATCAATCCGCATCGTAAACTTAATCATAACACTCCTATTGAAAACGGCAGATACAAGATGTTATTCCATCATCTTTCATCATCTTCAAAATACGCTTTTCTGCCTATGTATTTTCACCATTATCCTCAGTTCGGCATGTTTTCCAGTGCCTCACAAGTACAGTTGGATGTCACAAAAGAAGAGTTGCCGTCTGTTATCAATACATTCAACCAGCTTGAACCTATAAAAGCACTGCTTTTCAACAACTCTGTCCTTTTGGGAGAAAATGAAGAACTGCTCTGCTGCCGTGATATGCTCTGGGAAAACAGTACACATGGTATCAATCCTCATAACGTAGGTATGTATGACTGTGAAATACAAACTGTAGATGACCTGCTGCATTATATTTCCACTGTTGCTATTTATTGCGTGGAACGTGAGGGGAAATATCTGAATTTCACACCTGTCAATATTCTTGAATACTTTACGCTGGATACCCTCACAGGGGAATATATGGAAAACGGAAAGATACATTCTCTGCAGTTCCATCCGCAGCCTGAAGACATTGCCTATCTTCGCACTTTTAAGTTTGAAGATCTGACTTTCAGAGGTACAATAGAATTTCGCAGTGCCTGCTGTCAGCCAATCAGCGATGTTATGACAGTATCAGCCTTTCATCTGGGATTATTGCATAAAATGGCAGAATTGAAGCAATTACTGGCACAAGATACTTCACTTTATCACAATGGATACAGTGCTGCTGAGCTCCGCCGCCAACTTGTCAACCATCATTTACCTGCTTATATCGATACAGAAAAATTGTATGAACTGACACGGCGGGTGCTTGATGTTTGTCGTCAGGGATTGGCGGAAAGAGGATTTGGCGAGGAACAATATCTTTTGCCCCTCTATACACGCATTGAAAAACGAACCAATCCCGCCAAAACAATGCTTGACCGTCTGAGAACAGGGGAGAACATGGATAATCTGGTAAAAGAATATGGAAGGATAAGTAATGATGAAGATTCGTGATATACAAAGTGAAATTATGCGTCTGAAGAAGGAAAAAAATATTTGTATTCTGGCACATAGCTATCAGGCAGAAGAAATACTGGAAGTGGCAGACTATACAGGCGATTCCTTCCAACTGAGCGTTGATGCCAGCAAAACAGACTGCGATATAACTATCATGAGCGGTGTACGCTTTATGGCAGAAACGTGTAAACTGTTATCTCCTCAAAAGCACGTTTTCCTGCCTAATCCTGATGCAGGCTGTGCAATGGCAGATCAGATGGACAGACAGCTTGTTACACAGATGAGAGAAAAATATCCGGATTACACTCTTGTTGCCTATATCAATACAACTGCTGACCTGAAAACCATTTGTGATGTTTGTGTAACATCATCATCTGCGGTAAAAATATGCAGGAAAATTGATAACGATAAGATACTGTTTATTCCCGACTGCAATCTGGGTGCTTATGTCGCTGCACAAATTCCTGAAAAGACCTTCAAGCTCGTTTCCGGTGGCTGTCCGATACATGCCTGTATCAATTCTGATGATGTTCAACGAGCTAAGCGGCTTCATCCTCATGCGAAACTTCTGGTACATCCGGAATGTAAACCACAGGTATGCGCCATGGCGGATTATATCGGCTCTACTTCGGGTATCATGGAATACGCTTCATCTTCCGAATACAGCGAGTTCATTATCGGAACAGAAATTAGTATTCAGGAACATCTGCAGTACCGCTGTCCCGATAAACGATTCTATTACCTTTCTCAAAAACTGATTTGTCCGAATATGAAGTCAACTACACTGATCGACCTCTATCACTGCATTGCAGGAACGGGTGGTGAGGAAATTCTTCTGAACGCTGATACTATTGTGCAGGCAAGGAAATGTATTGATGAGATGATACGGCTGGGCAGCACATGATATGGTACGGCTGATATCCCTGATACTCTTTGTGAAGCTGTCATGAATTTCGTCTGATTTTTCAGATTCATGCGGTTATCCCAAAGCTATTTTCATCCGAAGTTATACAATTGTTTCAAACTGTTTTCACATAATAATTGACACAAAAGTGTGACGATGGTATAATAATACACAAGAGTTTTGCTCTGTTGAGATATTTGTGTAAAAAAATCCGGATGAAAATCCCATAAAACTATCAGGGAGAATGTTCTATGAAAATACTGCCAAAAACGACTGCCGGCAGCAAAGCCGGAATAAGACTTTTTCTTTTCATGATGGCAATACTGCTGGTGCTGCTGCCATGTGCTGTTCCAGCAGAAGCAAAACAACAGGACACCATGCCTTCGGGACTTTCCCGTAGTGAGGTTGAAAACACTGTCAGAAATTTTTGGAAAGAGCACGAGAAGACTGCAGCAGGTATGGCAACAGCAATTTTTGACCGGGAAGGTATCATATTTGCAGATACCTTCGGTTATGCTGACAAGGAAAAAAAGATCAGTGTTACAGATAGTCAGGTTTTTGATTGGGGCAGTATCAGCAAAACACTTATCTGGGTCAGCGCCATGCAGCTCAAAGAACAAGGAAAACTTGACTTGAACAGAGATATACGGGACTATCTTCCTACAGGTTTTCTTACTCATCTGCGCTACGACAAGCCTATCACCATGCTGCACCTTATGAACCATACAGCGGGTTTTGACCAGATGCTTTTTCAGTTGGAAACCCCTGACAAGGATAAGATTATTTCTCTGAAAGAGTTTCTGGAAACTTATCAGCCTGTTCAATCCTTTGAACCAGGAACGATTGCCGCTTACAGCAACTGGGGAGCAGCGCTTGCAGGATATATTATCGAGTGCATCAGCGGAGAATCCTATGCCTCCTATGTGCGGAAACATATTTTTGAGCCGCTTGGTATGCAGAACAGTGCGTTGCTTCCGGATCTGAGCGATAATCCCAAAGTAGCGGAAAATCGTAAAGTTCTTCAATCCTATACAAGAGACGGTACAAATGCAGGCGACTGTTACCTTTATATTCTTGCATATCCTGCGGGAATGTGTACGTCTGACATCAATGACCTTACCATTTACGCCAGGGCATTGGCTGACCCTGAAACTATTCTCTTTCAGAATAAAGCTACCTATCAGGAAATGCTGACAACTACTGCTTACTTTGGTGATTCTGATATTCCTTCCAATTGTCATGGATTTTGGCGAATGGTTTTCGGAAACAATGTAGTAGGGCATGGAGGAAATACCTCTTCCTGCACTAGTGAGCTGGAATTCGATATGGAAACTGGCGTGGGAATGGTTGTTCTGACAAATCAGATAGGCGAATCCGCATTCTGCAATAAAATGGTGAAACTCATTATGGGAAAGACCGTTGCTGACAGACATGACGGTGTGAACGGTACGATCATGATGACACCAACAATGCTGAACGGTCCTTTCAAATTGTTATCGCTTGCTGCTTTAACAGATGTAACAGAAGATGTTTTTCAAAATTTTATCTGCGTACGTCAGACAACCAACGAAATAGACAAGCTTTGTACGGGCAGTTACGACTATCCTATATTAAACAGTCAAGAAAAGGCAGCCATGTACATTCCTGTCATATTGTGGATTACTGCTCTGATGTTTGCTGCTGTCGGATTGTTGACAAAGCTGGTCAGAATGATTATCCGAAAGGCAAAAGCGCAGGAAAACACTATTCCGTTAGGAAAGTGGTCGGCTGTTAGCTGCCTGACAATCCTCCTGTCATTTTTTCTTTTAGCGCCATGTGCTTGGAGTATCTCAGATGAAGCGTACTGGAGTATTCATGCGTATCGGATATGGTCAATATCCTATCTGGTTCTGGCGGCTTTGATGGCGGTGATATTGTTGATTGGCTGTATCAGAATATTTATCAGCTCTATGACCATTAAACGCAGAATATACAACTGTTTTACTGTCCTGATGATGGCTGTGGTTATCTATAATGTTCTTTACTGGCAATTGTATATGTTCTGGATGATTTAATCTGAAAGGGCAGGAGATTTTCCGTTTCTGTGTGAAGTGCAGGTGACGGGAATATGTGATATGACAGACCAGTTCTGATGAAATTTCATTTTTATTTTGAATCCTACATAGCAGATCGACCGGATTATTCCTCAAGAGAATATCCGGTCAATTGTTTGCTTACTGGAGCTGAATAATTAAAATAACAAAAAAGTCATTTGACTATGTTATACTATTATGATAGAATTTTAGTGTTTGAAATAAATTTTGAAAGGAGAATATTGTTTGCAAAAATATCGGATTGCACTTTCCTGAAGTTGTATAACTGTGTGAGAACAACCCGATGAAAAAATTATATATCGTATTGGGGATTATACAATGAAAAAACAATCTTTGTTGCTTTCTGGAATGAAAGACGGCATACCAATTGCACTCGGTTATTTGTCGGTATCCTTTGGTTTTGGTATTACTGCTGTTGGTCTGGGAATTTCTGTGTTGAATTCGTTTATTATCTCCCTGACCAATCTTACTTCAGCGGGTCAGGCACAGGGGGTATCAATCATCGCAGCAAACGGTTCTCTTCTGGAAATGGCTCTTGTACAGCTTATCATCAATATGCGCTATGCGTTGATGGCAATTTCCCTTTCTCAGAATCTTGACAAAAGCTTCAGGCTTCGTCACCGCTTGATAGCGGCTTATGGCATCACAGACGAAATTTTTGCAGTCTGTGCCACCAGAAAAGAGCCAATCAAGCCAATGTATATGTATGGTATCATTATCGTATCAACAGCAGGATGGACATCAGGTACTGTTCTGGGTGCTTCTGCAGGAACTTTGCTGCCTTCTAATTTGATCTCTGCCTTTGGCATCATGCTTTATGGTATGTTTCTGGCTATTATCATACCACCAGCCAAAAAAAGTTTCAGTGTACTTCTTGTTATCATGGTTTCGGCAGGTCTTAGTACTATCTGTAAGTATCTTCTGCCGTTTATATCTGGTGGCTTCACTGTCATTATTTGTGGAATCGCTGCTTCGCTTATCGGAGCCTTGCTGTTTCCTGTCGGAGAGGAGAAAAAGGCATGAGCATAGCACTGTACATTCTTGTGATGGCAGGCGTTACTTATCTTATTCGTATGCTGCCATTTGCTTTTTTTCAGAAAAAGATCAAGTCTGTTTTCGTAAGAAGTTTTTTACATTACATTCCTTATGCTGTTTTGAGTGCTATGACAATTCCTGCTATCTTCTACAGCACTGGCAATTTTATTACAGCGGCTGCAGGAACGGTTGTTGCTCTGATATTGGCTTATTTTAATTTACCGCTCATTGTCGTGGCTCTTGCAGCTTCTCTGACAGCATTCGGTATTGATTTTTTACCATTCTGAGATGAACTGTGAAAAAGACCGCAGACTTACTTATGTCAGTCAGGTGTTTCTGGTTATGATTGGTGTATTGATAGTCGTGATTATTATGCAGATAGTTTATCTGTGCCATGTATGTCTGCACTCTGTCAAAAAAATCACTGAATAAGAAAAGCTGATGGATCGGATCAAGATTTCATCAGCTTTTTTGTATATGGTATGCAGATGCCATAAGTAATCAGATAAATTGTCGAAAAACAACATGATTTTTTAAAAACATTTGCAACAATTACATACTTTGTGATATAATTATTTCAGAAACTATTTGAGGAGTTGAAAGAATGAAGTTATTACATCTGTCCGATTTACATCTTGGTCTGAAAGTATGCGAAATGTCAATGCTTGATGAGCAGAGAGAAATTTTTGAACAAATCTTTACATACCTGAGTAAATATCCCGTAGATGCAGTTTTACTGGCAGGGGATATCTATGATAAAAGCGTACCGCCTGTGGATGCGATACTGTTGTTTGACGAAATACTTGGCAAATTCTCCGATATGGGACTGCCTGTTTTGATGATCAGTGGCAACCATGATTCTGCTGAACGATTGTCTTTTGGTGCCAGAGTTATGAAAAAGAACATGATCTGGATAGGAACCAATGTTTCTGAAGCTATAACGCCTATAAAGCTTTATGATAGATTTGGTCCAGTCAATTTTTATCTGTTGCCTTTTATCCGGCCCATAGATGTCAATAATGCTTTCGGACAAACTTTGACAAAATATACTGATGCGCTTCGTTATGTGATAGAACAAATGCAGGTCAATACCGATGAGCGAAATGTCATTCTGTCACATCAGTTTGTTGCAGATACTTCAACATTTGATTCGGAAAGGACAGTAGGAAATACGGATTGTGTTGATAAATGCGTTTATGAGATTTTCGATTATACGGCTCTTGGTCATTTACATGCGCCTAAATCTGCCGGCAATGAAAAGATACGTTACTGCGGCACACCACTGAAATATTCTCTTTCGGAAATAGAACACAAAAAATCTATGACCATTGTGACACTGAGTGAAAAATCAAATGTACAGATAGAAACCGTACCACTGTTTCCAAAGCACGATATGAGAAAAATTACAGGCACTTTCCAGCAGCTGACTTCTGTGGCACAAGGCTCAGAGGATTATATCTATGCTGAATTGACAAATGAAAACGATGTTTCCTTTGCAGCAACAGGTCTGCGTCAGGTTTATCCGAACCTGATATCTGTTTCATACCGGAGAAAAAATGATGCAGCAGGAACGGATGCGCTTTCTGTGGCTAATGCACAGGAAGAAAAGACTCCTGAAGAAATATTTATTGATCTCTTTTTGCAGCAGCATCCTGATACACAACTAACTGAACTGCAGCAGTCTGTATTGAAAAAAGTTATAGAGAAAGTGTGGGGGGTGAACATATGCTGCCATTAAAATTAAAAATGTCTGCGTTTTGTTCCTATCTGGACGAAACGATAATTGATTTCACAAAATTCGGCAAAAGCGGGCTGTACCTGATTACTGGTGATACAGGTGCAGGCAAGACCACGATCTTTGATGCTATTTCTTATGCTTTGTATGGAGAGGCAAGCGGTGATTTGCGTGACCCGAAGTTGTTCCGCAGTAAAAACGCTCTTCCGGAAACACCTACCTTCGTAGAGCTTACATTTTCATCAAAGGGCAAGAAATACACAATATATAGAAGTCCTGAATATGAACGTCCTGCTAAACGAGGAAACGGTACGGTAAAAAGCAGTGCTGTTGCTACCCTGACAACCTATCATGGTGAAGAAGCATCGACTGAAACATTGAGAAAAAACGATAACCGGATCGATGAAATTATTGGCATTGACAGCAAAAAATTCAAACAGCTGTCAATGATAGCACAGGGAGCCTTTATGCGTGTCTTGAATGCTGAAACGTCTGAGAAAACAGAGATTTTGCGGGCAATTTTTAATACAGAGCGTTTTAGCATGATGCAGGATGAACTAAAAGCAACAGCTGATCAATATAAGAATGATTATTTCACATTGACAAACAGTATGGTGTCACAGCTTCATCGGGTGACTTGTGCACCGGAAAGTATCTATTCCGAAGCACTTGCCGTTATGTTTGCTGAAAATCAGGAAATCATTACAGGTTACGAAAAAAGCATTGCGTTAATTACAGATATTATCACAGAAGATCAGTCGACTGTACATGATATAGAAAAATTATTCACGGAGACCGAAGAAAAAATTTCAAAACTGCATATTGCTATTGGTGAGGCGACAGAACGTGAAAAAACACGCAGAAGGTACCTTGAAATAAAAGAAAATCTGAGAAAATCTCAGGAACGTCTTCCTGAAGCAGAAATGCAGTTTGAAGCAATTAGGCACAATGAAGAACAGGCGGCAGAACTGGAGGGGCAGATTCACGTTTTACAGGAAAAGCTACCCGATTATGAAAAACTTGATTCTCTCCAAAAAATGCTGGCATCTATCGTTCAAAATATAACCGCAGGAAACACAAGCATTGCTGTACAATCGAAAAGACTCGCGGAAATGCAGAAACTTTTATCTGAACTAAAAACAGAACGGGAAAGTCTGCAGGATGTTGATGTCTTATCCGAAAAATTGAAACGGGAAAATGCAGAGTACAATACAAAAATCTCCCGCTACCGTGAAATTCTGCGTGATTTAAAAAGCTATCAGAAGAGCGTTAAGGATTACAACTGCGCTCTTACTCAATATACTGCCGATAGAAGTGACTTTGAAGCCAAACAACAGTTATCAGTCCAACTGAATATGGCATTTTTGGATGAACAGGCAGGTATCATTGCGGCAACTCTCCAGCCAAATATGCCCTGTCCGGTTTGTGGGTCATCAGAACACCCTCATATTGCTTGTAAAACAGAAAATGCTCCTACCAAAGAACAGGTAAACGAAGCAATGCAGGAAGCCGATAAAGCTTCTGAAAAAGTCAGTCAGTCAGCTGCAGAATGCAGTCGTGCTAAGGCAGTATGTGATCAATATCAAAAAGCCATAAAGTCTGCTGCTCTGGAATTGTATCAGGAAGTCAAAACGCCGGAAGAACTGTATGCAAGCGTTGAAGCAGCAGGTATCGCTCTCAAGAAAAAAATAGAAGCGAATAAGGCACAAATCGATCAGTATGAGGCACAGAAAAACCGCAGAGAAGCAATAAACATACGTTTATCCAAGATAGAAAAGGACGGAGATACACTGAGGACAGAAGTGGAAAGTCTGAGAACGGATTGTGCTGTACTGGAACAGAGAAGAGCTGGTATAAAAGAAAACATTGACTCTTTAGAAAAATCCTTGCCCTTTAGCAATAAAAGCGAACTGAACAGCACGATACAGAAACTTTCGCAAACAAAAATTGCACTGCAACAGGCATATAAATCAGCTGAAAAAGCATTGAATGATTGTAGAAGTATGATACAAGCACAACAAGCTGCATTAAAAAGCTTTGGTCAGGTTAATGAAGTATCTGAAACAGAAACCATAGCAGAATTGACAAACGAAACAAGCAATCTGACAAATGCAAATATTACCCGCCGTCAGGCAATTTCTGATTTAAAAATGCGTATCCGTAATAACAAGTGGATTCAGGATTATCTGACCCAGCATGTAGAACGTCAGCAGGAACTTGAGAAACTGTATGTGCAAATCAGCGAACTGAGCAATACTGCCAACGGTAAGCTGACAGGCGGTAAAGACAAAGTGACATTAGAGGTTTTTGCACAGGCAAGATACTTTGACAGTATCTTATCTCTCGCAAATCTTCGTTTGATGAAGATGAGCAACGGTAAATATGAATTCCGCCGTTCTGAAAGAGCGTTAGAGAAACGTGGCAAAAGCGGTTTGGATATTGATGTTCTGGATCATGACAGTATTACAAACCGCAGTGTCCGTTCTTTGTCGGGCGGTGAATCATTTATGGCATCTTTGTCCTTAGCACTTGGATTTTCAGATGTTATTCAGTCAACTGTCGGAGGTGTACATCTGGAAACGATGTTTATTGACGAAGGCTTTGGTACATTAGATGAGAAATCTCTTGAAAATGCTTATCAAGTTTTCGAAGATTTAAGTCAGCAGGGAAATTGCCTGATTGGTATCATTTCTCATGTTGAAGATTTAAAATCCAGAATTACCAACCGTCTTGTTGTAACAAAAGATACGAGCGGCAATAGTCACGTTCGTATTGAGAATTCCTATTCACACACTTCGTGCGAGGTTTTAGCAGTTGCAAGGGAATGGGCTGCAATGGACTGTACTTCCTGAGAATCAGATTTGATGTGCGCTACATTCACTTTTTTAAAAATAATCACCTGCATTGTGAAAAATCTATTCTGATTATATCACAGTCAGATTGACAATGCAGTACTTTAAATGGCAATATACAGAGCGTCCACATAAAAAAATTTCAAGTGATTTTGTTGAAAATGACATTATGCAGTGTTTTATCAGGAAATTCTGCTGCGGTCATTTGTATAAGATGCAGGATCATCTGCAAAGTATTTGTGCTGATGTGCCAGCATGGTACAAACTTAAACATTCCTAAAGCGTGCTCCCCTGCAACAGATTTTACTTTATGATCTGTTACAGGGGAGCTTTATTGTCAGACTTTTCTGACGGGAATATTCTTTTCGTCCAGATATCGCTTCAATTCACCAATAGAGATTTCTCCAAAGTGGAACAAAGAGGCAGCCAACACTGCATCTGCTTTTCCTTCTGTAAACGCATCATAGAAATGCGATAACTGACCTGCACCGCCTGATGCAATAACAGGAACACCAACATTTTCAGAAACAGCTTTTGTCAATGCGAGATCATAACCATTTTTTACACCGTCGCAATCCATACTGGTGAGCAAAATCTCACCTGCTCCACGCTTTTCAGCCTCAATTGCCCATTTTAATACATCTTTGCCGGTATTGATTCGTCCGCCGTTAATGAATACGTCCCAACCGCTTCCATCTTCACGGCGTTTGGCATCAATGGCTGTAACAACGCATTGACTGCCAAATTTATAGGCTGCTTCGTTAATGATTTCAGGTCGGTGTACAGCCGCCGAATTAACAGAAACCTTGTCTGCACCTGCTCTCAATATTGCTGTAAAGTCTTCTACTGTACGGATACCGCCGCCTACTGTGAAGGGAATGAATACGCTGTCAGCCACCGCACGAACAATATCTACCATGATATTACGGGCATCGCTTGACGCAGTAATATCCAACAGTACCAGTTCGTCTGCACCTTCTTTGTCATACAGCTTAGCACATTCTACGGGGTCACCCGCATCCCGCAAATTAACAAAACTCGTTCCTTTGACAACCCGCCCGCCTTTTACATCCAGACAGGGAATAATTCTTTTTGCATACATTGTTTCTTACCGTTACTGAAAACTTATAAAAAGTTATAAAAACAACTTTTATGTTCCATTCCTTGTTCCTCGTGTCCATTTTCGACATTCAATC
>CADCQO010000050.1 GCA_902803585.1 uncultured Ruminococcus sp. | reverse complement strand
TTTCATAGATGTCAAAAACTGCATTATCACAAGTGATGCAATGAGTTGTCAGAAAAAGACTGTGAAGAAGATAGCTGACAGCGAATGTGACTATGTGATTTGTCTGAAGGGTAATCAAGAGTCATTACATGAAGATGTTAAACTATATTTTGAAGAAGCACTTGATAAACCTAAGCTATATTCTTTTGATAAGACCAAAACAAGTGGAAAAGATCACGGAAGGATTGAAAAAAGGGAATATTTTTTAACAGAGGATGTTGATTGGATTGATCAAAAGGAAGAATGGTGCAATCTGAAAGCAATTGGAATGGTTCGCAGCACCAGAATAATTAATGATGTGGAAACTGTTGATATCAGATTTTTCATATCATCTGTTACAGATGTCAAACTGTTTGCCAAAGCAGTTCGACAGCATTGGGGAATTGAAAATAGTTTGCATTGGTGTCTTGATATGTGTTTTGATGAAGATCATTGCAGAATGAGAGTGGACAACAGTGGAGAGAATTTTGCTGTTCTCAGGCATATTGCAACTAACCTCTATAAATCTTTTACTTCGGTCAAGTTAAGTCTCAAAGCTAAACGTTTCAAATGTTCTTTCGATGATGGATTTTTGTCAAGCATTATTTTTAACAAATTTTCTTGATTCTTTCATGCGGTTGCCCTGCGTATTTTCCATTATTTCGTTGACTCTTCCTTAAAAATGTGGTATAATAATCAAATGAATTGTATTTTTTGCAAAGAGCAAATATGCGGCAACCTATCTGGACACCATTCAAAGTGGCACTGTTGGTTAGCGCGTATAAGCGTATAGATAACGGCTGCATTACAAAAAACGCCGTTTCTGACATCTCCACCCTATTTTCGAAATCATGGGATTTCCAAAGGAACAGCTGTAGATAATACTTATCGTAATAAAATCGGCATTCGTCTACGGCTTGAGGAATTGTGTTATCTGTTTAGTGCCGGTAACAGCGGTGAAAAGAACACTCCGAGTCTTTCCGTATAATGATTAGGTTGTATCAGCAGAGGCCAAAGGCGTTTCAGGACATACTTACAACAGACAAAACGGAGTTTAGTGATTCTTCTGCTTAGTCTCAAAAATCATGAAAAATGTTAACACTTGTGTGCGTTTCGATCTCATTGGAGATTAAAACTTATTACATGGTATAGACAATTCCCGAAGGAGTGATAATAATGCTCATAAAATCTTCATTATTCAGAAAAAAAGCACTGGATCAGATCTCAACGCCTGACCAGTTGACGGATTATCTTCGGATCACCAGGCCTGTCGTCTGGATTCTTCTTGTTGCCATATTCTTTCTCATGGTCGGGCTTTACTACTGGAGCAGAGTCAAGGAAGTGGATATTTCCCGTAATGCATATATTTATATAGAAGAGGGAAAGACAACTGTTGTCCTCGAAAACTATAAAAATGCTTCCATCGAAGCAGGAATGATGGTTTACACGAATGATTGTTCCTTTTCAGTTTTGAATGTCAAGACAGATGAATTTGGCAGAACGATCGGCTATGCAACGGCAGATTTGCCGGACGGAAAGTATGAAGGATATGTTGTCCAAAGAACTACCCATCCGTTTGAAGTGCTGTTTGGTACTTAAATTATGAACAATAAGAAAATCAAGAAACCGAGGACGAAAGGTGTTGCCAGAGCACCAGTCATTTTGCAGCTAGAGGAATTGGAATGCGGTGCGGCATCTCTGGCAATGATTCTGGGGTATTACGGAAAATGGATTACATTGGAGCAGGCACGAAGTGACTGCGGCGTCTCCCGTGACGGCTCCAGTGCTGCAAATATCGTAAAAGCCGCAAGGAACTACGGCCTAGATGTCAAAACGTATCGACGCAATCCGAAAAGTCTTCGCCAGAAAGGTGTGTTTCCCTGCATTATCCACTGGAATTCTGACCATTTCGTTGTGCTGAACGGCTTCAAGGGGAAATATGCCTACATCAATGATCCGGCAAAAGGCTTTATCAAGGTCGATGAGGAAGGATTTGATCATTCCTTTTCGGGTATTGCGATTCATCTTTTACCCGGTGAACAGTTTCAGCCAGACGGCAAGAAACGTATTGTTCTCCGCTCACTTGCGAAAAAACTAATGAAGGCTGAAGCGGCACCTCTGGTCGTTTCGGCTACTGCGATCATTATGACTGTATTCGGCATTCTGACACCCATGATATCGGGCTTCTTTATTGATCATATGCTGTCAGAATATGGACAGAGGTGGATGCTTCAATTCTCGTTATTGCTGATTGTATTTGCCACAATACAGCTGATCGCTGCGTGGGTTCAGTCAATCTATAATCTAAAGATCAACGGCAAACTTTCTGTTATCGGCTGTTCGACCTATATGTGGAAGATCATGCAGATGCCGATGGAGTTTTTTTCACAACGCATGGCCAGCGATGTATACATCAGACTGGATATGCTAGAAAAGTTAGTGGATTCCATAGTCAATATCATCGCACCGCTTGCTATGAATACTATTATGACGGTGCTGTGTATTGTATTGATACTGAAAGAAAGTACATCTCTGGCAGCGATCGCCGTCAGCACGTTTGCTGTTAACCTGTTTCTTTCTAATCTGATAGCGGAAAGAAATAGAAACACGATGCGTATGATGGAACGCGATAAGGAAAAGCTCTCGTCTGCAACGCTTTCCGGTCTGGAAATGATTGAAACGGTCAAAATAAGCGGCACTGAGGGAGAGTTCTTTGAGAAATGGGCAGGTTTGCAAGCCTCTGTAAACACACAGATGATCCGGAAAGAAAACGCAAAGGCGCTGAATCTGATACCTAGCCTCCTGTCTCGAGCCTCCTATTTTCTGATCATGATAATCGGCATTCAATATGTGATGCAAGGCACTTTTACACTCGGCACAGTCTGGATGATACAAGGCTTATTTTCCATTTTGATGACACCGACGCATTATCTGCCGGATACTGGCAAAAAACTACAAACGATCAGAACACAGTATGAGCGTGTAGAGGATGTTTTACAGTATCCTTCTGATGCCAATGTAACGAACATGCCGAAAGAAATTGACGAAAATGCACAGAAGCTGACCGGAACAATTGAACTCCGGCACATTACATTCGGTTATTCCAGGCTGGCAGAACCGGTTATCCGTGATTTGTCCCTTACAATTGAAAGCGGCAGCAAGATTGCATTCGTCGGTACTTCCGGGTGCGGAAAGACGACACTCTCCAAACTGATCTCCGGATTGTATCTGCCTTGGGAGGGAGAGATCCTATTTGACGGAACCCCTCTCAGCCAGATTTCTCGTCCCGTCTTTACCGGTTCGGTTGCAGTTGTCGATCAGGACATCACGCTCTTTGAAGGGACTATCCAGCAGAACATCAAGATGTGGGATAATTCTATCGAAGATTTTGAAATGATTTATGCTGCTGCAAATGCACAGCTTCACAAAGATATCCTGGAGCGTGAAGGCGGCTATCAGTCAAGACTGACTTCCGACGGTCGAAATCTGTCCGGCGGTCAACGTCAACGAATGGAAATTGCAAGAGCGCTGGCTCAGGATCCAACGATTCTCATTCTGGATGAAGCAACAAGTGCACTGGATGCCAAAACAGAATACGATGTTGTCAAAGCGATTACAGACATCAGTCCGACCTGTATCATGATTTCGCACAGACTTTCCACGATTCGTGACTGTGACAAGATCTATGTGATGGACAAGGGACGCATCATTGAATGCGGAACACACAGCGAGCTGATGCGGCTTGACGGTGTGTATGCACGGCTTGTCACTGATGAATGAAGGGAGGGATGGTTTTGACATGGTTTGAAGACCAGTTTCATGAACGAGAAGCGTATGACAGAAAACTTCTTGAAGAATCGTTTATCGGTGCGGCAGGCATTGTGTACGGGCAGAAAATATCGGACAGGCTTCTGGACAAAAGTATTATCACAGAGCAAGTGATAGATGAATTATTGAAATACTATCACTTTCAACCTGTTAAGATACCGAATACAATCACAGACAGCAAGGCTCAGCTCGATTACTGCCTGCGGAAATACGGTCTTATGAAGCGAAAGATCAAGCTGCAAAAGGACTGGTTTGCAGACGCTTTCGGCCCGATCCTTGCCTATTCCAAGGACGGAGAAGAGGCGGTCGTGCTTCTGCCGAATCGATTCGGACGACATTATTCTTTCCGAGATCAGTCCGGACGTACAGTTAGAGTCAATGCAACAACAGCAGAATTATTCCAGGAAGACGCGTATTGCTTCTATAAACCGTTGCCGCAGCGAAAACTTCGGGCTGCCGACCTTATTCTGTATATGAAAGGCTGTATGCAGACTAATGATATCTGTTTGCTGGTAGGCAGCACCTTACTTATGTCGCTTGTTGGAGTGATGATTCCTCAGATCGTCAAGGTTCTGACCGGCGTTATTGCGATCGGTGAAAATTATGGATTACTGCATTCATTAGCGCTCTGCACGCTATGCATTATCATTTCGATCCACCTTTTCGGTGCAGTGATAGATGCAACGATCAGCAAGATAAGAATCAAGACGATGCTGCAGATGCAGTCCGCAATCATGATGCGGATCCTCAGTCTTCCTGTGGCGTTCTTCCGGAAATTCAATCCGGGACAGCTAGCGGACTGCTCTGCAGCGGTCAACCATCTTTGCGAACTACTCATTAAATCAACAGTTGGCACAGGACTAACGACTTTGGCGGCACTGCTGTATCTTATACCCATCTTCCGCTTCACTCCAGAACTTGCTGCTTCTGCATTGATCATCATCATTCTGACGGTCGGGTTCGGTATGCTTTCAGCTGTTATTCAAACGAGGATCAGCACGAAACAGATGGAGCTTAGCGCACAAGAAGCGCATATGCGCTATAATGTCATCAGTGGTATTCAGAAAATCAAACTGGCTGGAGCAGAAAAACGCTTTTTTGCGAAATGGTTATCTGAATATAACAAAAGTCGAGCCATGACCTACTCTCCCCCGCTCTGGATCTTGCTGCAAAGAGTCTTTTCTATGGCAATCAGTCTGTTTTCATATGTTATTTTGTATTATATTGCAATCAGCAAGCAAACAGAACCATCAAACTTCCTTGCATTCTCTGTTGCATTCAGTTTATTGCTCGGTGCATTGCAGTTTTTTTCTGATGCAATGCTTTCACTTGGAAAGATCAGGCCGATCATGAAAACGGCAGAGTTCCTTTTACAGGCGAATCCGGAAACAACCAATGAAAAGAAGTTCGTTACCGAGCTATCTGGCAATATAGATCTCAACAACATCTTTTTCCGCTACAGCAACACGTCGCCTTATCTTCTGAAAGGGATTTCGCTGAAAATAAGGTCCGGAGAGTACATTGCGGTTGTCGGAAGGACAGGCTGCGGCAAATCCACGCTTGTCAAGCTGCTTCTTGGATTTGAAGTACCGGAAAAAGGTGCTATCTATTACAGCGGCAGCGATGTCAACGCGCTCGATCTCAGCTCACTACGCCATAATATCGGAACGGTGATGCAGGACAGTGACCTGTTTCAGGGCGATATTTATTCAAATATCACTATTTCGGCTCCAAAAGCTACCATGGAGGATGCCTGGGAAGCCGCCGAAAACGCAGGAATCGCTGAAGATATCCGTGAAATGCCGATGCAGATGCACACGCTGATTTCGGCAGGACAAGGCGGTATTTCCGGCGGACAGAAACAGCGTATCTTGATTGCAAGAGCACTGGTTGGAAAACCGAGGATTCTGATTTTTGACGAAGCAACAAGTGCATTGGACAATATCACGCAGAGGCATATCAGTAATGCATTAGATAAACTGAAATGTACACGGATCGTGATTGCGCACCGGCTCTCAACTGTCAGACATTGCAGCCGCATTCTTGTTCTTGATGACGGTGTCATCGCTGAGGACGGCACCTATGATGAGCTTCTTGCCAGAAATGGCATCTTTGCGGAGCTGGTTAAATGTCAGAGAACCGATCTTTAATGTGAATAAAATCTATAATTTCATATGACACTGTAAAGTACACTTTGTTCTTCATCTTGATCGTAAAGCAAGCTTTAAATGAAAGCTGTTTTGATGATTGACAGAAAGTCGATTTTGTGGCAATATGAAATCACTGCCAAAGAGGACAGATCGGTGAGATGTAAAAATAGCACACGGCTCCCGATCTCAATACGGATCGAACGTCTTTTGAGGCGTTTATCATATATCACATTTCATCTTAGAGGAGGAAACGAATATGAATGACCAGGATATCATGGCTTTTTTGGGAACCCTGACTGACACTCAGAAGGAAAAGCTGCTTGCGTGTACGAGCGCAGATGAACTGGAACAGATCCTGGATGACTATAACATAGAAATCCCGGACGAAATGCTCGAGGCGATCGCAGGCGGCAGAGGACGGTTTGTTCCGACACTGCTCGCCGGAATCATCATGCTTTCCGGTGCAGGAACCATGATAGCTTCCCCGAGTGGCGGTACGATCTTCGAGGAATTAACGATCACGGCCTACGCAGCGGATTGGAAGAAAGAGGCTGAAACTGCAGCGAAAAATGGCGCATGCGCAGCAATTGACAAAGGACTGGAGGCCTTGACAAGTCAGATTCCCTATGTCGGGGCCACGCTCAAGGGACCGCTTAGTAATCTGATCAAGGATGCGTTCGGACTGACTCCTGCAAAGCCTATGACGAACGAAGAGCTTAGTGCGCAGATTAGTGAACTTGCCATCCAGATGAGGGACATGGGGACAGATATCAAAGCTCATGTGGATGCTAAAACAAAGCAGATGATCGAGGAAATGCAGAACCAGGAGGTTGTTTCGACCTACAAGAAGGCGATGAACGATCTGAGTCTCTGCAGCAATGACCAGCTAAAAGAACTTTCAAAGCTCAATGATGTTGATAAAAATACAGGACTGCCCTTGTATAACGATGACGAAAAGCTCCTCATTCTCGCTATGTCGATCAACAATGGACTTACCTGGAGAAACGGCGATTCTGTCATGCACTACATGGATGAGGTCAGCGGGTATATGAAGGGTGAAAATTATATCTCGAATAAGGACTTCTATACCGCACTGTGCGATTCTCAGTACTTTCAGCAGAAGTATATGTTCTATGATGATGTGCAGGAGGATGCTGATACCTACATCACCTTTATGATGACTGACTATCTCGCCACTTATGCTGTTATTGTACAGGCACTCAAAGCACAGCTAAACATTATTGATGCGGTCAAGTCGGGCGATAAGGAGACATTTAACCCGGATAATCTGAGCTGGGACTATCGCAATCTGTATAATGCTTTCACCTCTACTACATCGCAGATTAATGAAAGGCTGGAAATTCTGAAAGAAAATCTGTACGGAAATGATGATCCCTCTGCGAAGAGCGTTATGTCAGTGTACGAGGCATTTTTGCAGCACGACAGAGTAGAGTATATCAATTACGGCGATGACTCTGCGGTCCTTGAATACGGAACCAGAACAATCAAGAATGAAGGCAGCATCTATGCGTCTGTTTTGGCCAACAATTATATCACCGACACTGCTGAAAAGCGGGCACTCCGGCTGCTGATCGAAAATGCAAGAGAGAAAGGTCAGAGCATCGCCGATTATCTTAGTTCCCATCAAAACTATGTACCGGCTGATGCAAAGTGGCTGATCACCGATGGGACGGTCAGAACAGTGAAGACCAAAGATAAAGGCGGCGGAGTCGGTTGGAAAGATGAAGAGTATACTCAATATGTATCAGCGATCGACATCAGAGACCCCGAAGCGAAGCAGCAGGATCTTCCGATCAAGACATTCGTGCGCTGTACCTCTTCCTTAGGCTTTACATCCACGCATTATGATACGGCTAAGACTTATATCTCCAATAAGTGCCTCACCATTTCCAAGGTATTTGCCGATGAGACCAACCCCTTTGGCCAGATGGCTAATAATACATATACGATAGGTTCCGGTACCTACCGTCTTGGAAGAAACCTTGTCATTGACGGATCCATCGTTGTGAAGGAAGGCGCCAATGTCACGATCGACCTGAACGGTTATAAGCTGAACCGCAGTTTGTCCTCTGCAGCAGCTTACGGTACGGTGATTGTTGCAAGCAAGAAATCCAAGGTGACAATCATCGACAGCAACCCAAACGGCGGCGGTACCATTACGGGCGGCTTCAATAAGGATCAGGCAGGCGCTATGTTTATCTATGAAGACGCAGAAGTGTCACTCAATAATGTAACTTTGGAAGGAAATCGTGCAAACCAGCGAGGCGGTGCAATCCTCTGCTGTGGTACGCTGAACGTATACAACTGCAACTTTATCAACAATTCCGCTTCGGACGGCGGTGCAATCTATGTTCAGAAAAGCGGCAGGCTGAAAGTGACAGGTGGCACCACATTCAAGGGAAACAGCTCAACGAAGTATGGCGGAGGTGCGATTGCCAATCACGGAAGACTGTACATTTCCGGCACCAATGTGTTTGACGGCAATACTGCGAAAGAAAACGGCGGTGCGATCTGGTCTACCCTTAGTACCTCGATCAAAGGGGCAACGATCATCAATAACAGGGCAGGCAGCTACGGCGGCGGTGTCAAGATCGGTCAGAACAGCAA
>CADCQO010000049.1 GCA_902803585.1 uncultured Ruminococcus sp. | reverse complement strand
CGTCCCATATTTTTGGCGGTGCGGTCGCCCAGTTTATAGGCAACAAAGCCATGTGCACATTCATGCAGGGGATTGATGAGGAAAATCACCATCAGCACCGACAAAATGTACATCAGAACCGTCACCATATCCATGCCGTTAGAACGCAAAATACTTAGAAGCATACCGGAACACTCCTTTTCTGTACCTTTTCATAACCAAAAAGCGGAATCCTGCTGCTTTTGCAAGATCCCGCAACTGTTGATTTTGTCCGTTATTCCTCGTCTGAATCAGCCGTCTGTTCGTCAGCGCCGGTATCATCATCGTCAAGCTCGTCCTCGTCATAGTCGAATTCGAGTGTTTCACCGCAGTTGGGGCAGATCATGCCGTCCTTGCTGATATCCTCCTCGCTCAGACCGATGACTTTCTGACAAGTGGGACAGGTTACTTCATAAACAGCATCGTCGTCACTGTTCTGACAGCAGGAACAGGATTCCTCTTCCCCGTCATCATACAGCATATCTTCTACGCCTGCCAGATCTTCGTCAAGCGCATCAATCTGGTCGCACACGTCATCGTAGCACTGTTCCAGATCGCTGATTGTTTCGGACATTTCCTGTACCAGATCAATCAGGGCTTTTACAACATTTGTTACTTTATCCTTCGGGTCCAGTTCCAGACCTTCTGCCAATCCTTTGATATAGGCGGCTTTTTCGGTAATTTTCATTTGACAGCAGCCTCCCTTTTTCCTTTTATCCTGCATTAAGCTCTGGACATATATTCGCCGGTTCTGGTGTCAATCTGAATCTGGTCGCCTTCGTTGATAAAGAGCGGCACTTTGATTTCTGCGCCGGTTTCCAGTGTAGCGGGCTTTGTGACGTTGGTAGCGGTATCACCCTTGAAGCCGGGATCCGTCTGTGTAACCGTCAGTACAACGAATGTCGGAGGCTCTACGCCGAAAACGATGCCCTTGTAGGAAAGGATCTTGCATTCCATATTTTCTTTGACGAACTTGAAGTTATCGCCCAGAACGCTCTTGCTGATCGGAATCTGGTCATAGCTTTCCATATCCATGAAGTAATAGAGGTCGCCGTCACTGTAAAGATACTGCATATCTTTTCTCTCAATGAAAGCGGTGGGGTACTTGTCGTTGGGGTTGAATGTCTTTTCGATAACGGCACCGGTAATGACATTCTTGATCTTGGTACGCACAAAAGCGGCACCTTTACCGGGCTTAACGTGCTGGAACTCGATAATGGTAACGACCTGACCGTCCATATCGAAGGTAACGCCGTTTCTGAAATCGCCTGCTGTAATCATAAATAGTCCTCCTGTTTTGGAAAATAGTAAGGAATAAAACTGTAAACTTGCTAAACAGCCCTATACACGACTAACATTATACTACACCCGCGTTGAAATTGCAAGATTTTTACAGCAATTTCCGCGTATTTTACCCGATTGGCAGGCATGTGTCAGTCAGGAGAAAAAATCTCTCAAATTTTTTGGGGCTGTTTTTTTCTGTGAATCAGCCAGTGCAGTCCGTCGCCGATGAGTATGCAAATGCCGGACAGCGCAAATGTGATGCCGAAAAATATTCCCAGCAGAGGATAGTAGCCCCATTCGGCGGGACAGTATGCTTCAACATAATACCGTGCGATGGAGTGGCACAGGAAAACAGGGAGTGAAGCCTTGCCGAGAAAACAGATAAAGCGGTTGTTCAGGAAGCGGAAAGTGTTTTCGTTTCCGAAAGTCACCAGTACCGCTGCCGCCGTCAGGAAAACAATGGCAGGCTCCGCCGATTTCTGAATATCCATGATGGTGTAGAGCAGTATGATGAGATAGCAGAAAATGCCCGCCGCCGAAAGCGCAAAGGAGCGGAAACGCTTCAATATGCCGCTCTGAACAATATAGAAAAACGTACAGCCGATGGAAATATCGGCAAACGCCCGCATGAGTCCGAGATTCAGCACATGGTCTTTCCATTCTGTGCTGACGTTGAAATGACCGCTTTTCTGCCAGATAAAGCCCCACAGAAGCAGGGCAATCACGGGGGCGAAATAGAGTGAATAGGTGCGTCCCCACCTGATAAGGACGGGTGCGAGGATAAACATCACAATCAGCATTGCCGACACATACCATACCGGCACCATCCAGTCAACATAGCGGAATCCCGCCATTTGTACCAGCAGGAATGTCGGAAGGCTTTCCAGTACCTTTATCAGCCACTTTTTCAGACTGAGGTGAAGTACGGGAATCCATGCAATGCAGGTCATAACAATGACGACGGCATAATACCGGTACAGTGACAGATATTTTTTCCCCATGAACCGCAGACTGTCGGAAATCAGCTGTCCGGAACTGCCGGAGTGATATCTGACAAGTGACTTTGCCAGTAAAAATCCCGACACCATAAAGAAAAATTCTACGGCGAGATAGCCTTTCTGGAACAGTTCCCTGTCAAAATTCAGCGAACAGCCTAAATGATATCCCGCAATGATGACCGAAAAGACGAACCGCATCAGCTCAATTTTGCCGTTTCTCTGCGGTGCCGTCCTCTTTTCCGAAATTTCCATCAAAAGCCGTTACTGAAAACTTATAAAAAGTTATAAAAACAACTTTTATGTTCCATTCCTTGTTCCTCGTGTCCATTTTCGACATTCAAT
>CADCQO010000048.1 GCA_902803585.1 uncultured Ruminococcus sp. | reverse complement strand
GCCCGCCGCTTCTTCAAAAATTTCACGGCGATCCTCGCTTTTGGTAGAAACGATCGAGTCAATTTTGCCCTGACCGATCATCGAGTAGCCGTCCCGTCCGAGTCCCGTATCCATGAACAGTTCGTGGATATCCTGCAAACGGACGTTTGTATTGTTAATCAGGTATTCGCTGCTGCCGGAACGATAGAAACGCCTTGTGACGGAGACCTCATCACCATCAAAGGGCAGTGTCCGGTCGGTATTGTCAATGGACAGCGTGACCTGTGCATAGCCTGTTTTTTTGCGCTGCTGTGTACCGTTGAAAATAACGTCCTCCATTCGGGAACAGCGCAGCGATTTGGCGGACTGCTCACCCAATACCCAGCGGATTGCATCGCTGATATTGCTTTTGCCGCTGCCGTTAGGCCCGACAACGGCGGTGATGCCGTTCGTAAAATTGAGCTTTGTCCTGTCGGGAAACGTCTTGAATCCCTGTACCTCTAATCCCTTTAGCTTCATTTTTTTCCTTCCTGAAATCTGTATTTTGCAGTAGTTTCTGCCGTCAGCTTTTTCCATCTCCTGCATAAGCTACTTCGTATTTAGAAAGACGGGTGTCCTGTGAAAGGAGAGGAAAGATGCCGTCACGGTGCAGGCGTTCCAGATTTCTGCGTTTCTGCCCGACAAAGCGGGACACCGAACACGGATTCACTGCAAGCCGCACTTCTCCGCTTTCTATGCCGTTCTGCCGCAGTACTGAAAGTGTGCTGCGGTACAGTATCTCACTTTCGCACAGCTCACGGAACGCAGGGTGAAACGCTCCCGCCGCCTGATTCCGCCGCAGGCTCTCACTGTCGTGCAGTCCCAGACGAATCACACTGATATTTTTCTGCTCAAAGAACAGCAGCAGTCCGGCGCAGAGTTCCACTGATGCCGTGAGGTCGGGGGGCTGATACACTCCTTTGCGGTAAAGTGTTTCCAGTTCTGTATCTTTCAGAACCACTGTCGGATAGATGCGCATGGTATCGGGCTTTAAGTCCGCCAGTGCCTCCGCCGTCTGTCTGTCCGTTTCCGCACTGCTCCGGTACAGCCCCGTCATCATCTGCAGTCCCAGCGAAAAGCCGTTTTCCCGTATCAGCTCTGACGAGCGGACAACATCCTGTGCGGTGTGTCCCCTGTGATTGGCAGACAGCACCTCGTCCGACATACTCTGCGCCCCCAGTTCGATTGCCGTCACGCCGTTTTCTTTCAGCAGTGCCAGCACCTGCCGGTCGATAGCATCAGGCCGTGTGGAAAGCCTTATGCCGTGAAACGTGCCGTCCCTGACAAACGGTGCCGCCGCATCAAGCAGTTCCTGCATATAGGTGCGCTCTATCGCCGTAAAGCTCCCGCCAAAAAAAGCGATTTCCGCCTGTTTCGTCCGCCCGCCCAGAGAACGGATTGCTGTGCGGATAGTCTGCTCCACGTCCTGTGCGGTCGGCTGTGAAGACTGCCCTGTAATCTTGTGCTGGCTGCAGAAGCTGCAGGCGTGAGGGCAGCCGTTATGCGGTACGAACACCGCAACATTAGCGTGTTTCAATAGCCCATCAGCTCCAGTGCTTCCCGTGCCGCCTGCTGTTCGGCTTCCTTCTTGCTCCGTCCGCCGCCCCTGCCGATGACGTTGTTGTTCAGATGCACTTCTACTGTGAAATGCTTGTCATGGTCGGGGCCGGCTTCTCCCGTCAGCACATAGGAAAGATGTTCTTCCGGATTCTTCTGTACAATTTCCTGCAGCATGGTCTTGTAATCCTTGAAAGCTCTGGGTCTGGGGTTCTTCACTTCCGGCTCGATAAACCGCAGAATAAACTTTCTTGCCTGCTCCATACCGCCGTCAAGGTAAATAGATGCAATGATTGCTTCAAAGGCATCTGCCAGAATAGACGGCCGTTCATTGCCCCTGAGATTCTTTTCCCCGCGGCTCAGCTTCAGACAGTCCCCCACGCCCAGCGATTTTGAAAAACGGCACAGGCTCTTTTCACAGACAAGTGCGGCTCTCAGCTTGGAAAGCTCTCCTTCGGGCATTTCCGGACAATGGCGGTACAGATAGTCCGACACCACCACGCTCAGCACCGAGTCCCCCAGAAATTCCAGACGCTCATTGCTTTTGACACCGTGACGCACCTCGTTGGCATAAGAGGAATGCGTCAGGGCATTTTCCAGATAAGCGATATTCTGATAAGTATAGCCTATTCTTTTGGCAAGCTCCTTCATGACTCCTGACTCTCTCCTTCTCCGGTTTTCAGGCGCGCCACTCTCTCAGCGATCTGTCCGATAACATTACAGTTGGTATAGTCAATGACAGAACGCATAGAGGTAACGATGGTCTGCGCCTTTGCACTGCCGTGTGTTTTCAGCACTGGTTTTGCCGCACCGATAACCGGTGAAGCACCGTACTGGTTGTAGTCAAAATACTGCTTCAGCTCATAGATATCCTTCTTGATCAGCGCCGCCGCCAGCTTGGTTTTCAGGTTCTTGAGGAACATTCCCTTGATCTTCTTCATCAGTTCCTTTGCAACGCCCTCGTACATCTTGATGATAATGTTTCCTGTAAAGCCGTCTGCAACAATGACATCACAGGCACCGGCGGGAATATCCCTCGCTTCAATGTTGCCGATGAAGTTCAGGTCGGTTTCTTTCAGCAGACGGAACGCCTCATGCTGCAGGGAACCGCCCTTATGGTCTTCTGTACCGACATTGGCAAGAGCGACACGGGGATTGGGGATATGCAGAACGTTTTCCATATAAACGGAACCCATAATGCCGAACTGCTGGAGCATATCGGGTCTTACCTCCACATTGGCGCCGCTGTCGATCAGCAGGACAGGGCCTTCTGAGGTAGGCATCACAGGCGAAAAAGCGGGTCTTCTGACACCCTTGATACGCTTGACGATCAGTGTAGCACCCATAATCAGCGCACCGCTGTTGCCCGCTGACAGGAACGCATCGCCTTCTCCCTTGGCAAGCAGCTGCAGGCCGACCGCCATCGAAGAGTCCTTCTTGGACTTCATGACTTCCTTTGCATCGTCCTCCATCGTGAGAATATCGGGTGCATGGTGAATGACAAGACCGTCCAGCGGAATATTGTTTTCCGTTGCGGTCTGTTCGATAATGGCCTGATTGCCCACAAGACCAATTGTCAGACCTTCATATTCCTTCAGGCACAGATGACAGCCCTTGATAATTTCCAGTGGTGCATTATCTCCTCCGAATGCGTCTACTAAAACCTTCATACTCATTAACTCCTTTTCTCATAACTTCCGTTACTGAAAACTGATAAAACAACTTTGATGCTTCATTCCTCCAAATTATAATACCGCGTGTTTTGCAGTAACATACCCTTTTCACGTTTTGGCAGTATTTTCTGCTGATTCTTTTTCAGTTCCGTCAGCTTTTTCCTTCATTCATCATCGCTGACAAAACCGTTATCAGGCACCCAGTCATCAACAAACTTTTCTGTTTACGCCAACATATGCAGACAGCCGTCCAGATCCGCCAATGCTCTTTCGGCACAGGCGGCGGCTCTCTGCCGTTTGTCCCTTATTGTCACGCTGAGCGGCGGCAGAATGCCCAGATTGGCACCCATCGGCTGGAAATCCTTCACCGAAGCATCGGAAATATACCGTGACAAAGCACCGATCATGGTAGTCGCCGGCAGAATCACGGTGGGCTGGCCTTTCAGCCGCTTCACGGCGTTAATGCCTGCCATCATGCCGGAAGACGCCGATTCCATGTAGCCCTCCACGCCTGTCATCTGTCCTGCGAAAAACAGCGCCGGCTCGGAAAGCATGGCGTAATCTCCCGACAGCACCCTCGGTGAATCTAAAAATGTATTGCGGTGCATCACGCCGTAGCGCACATATTCCGCATCATGCAGGGCGGGTATCATGCCGAAAACACGCTTCTGTTCAGGGAATTTCAGATTTGTCTGAAAGCCGACGAGATTGTACATCGTTTTTTCAGCATTCTCGCTCCGGAGCTGAAGGACTGCCCATGGCCGGTGTCCTGTACGGGGGTCACGCAGTCCGACAGGCTTCATCGGCCCGAAACGAAGGGTATCCAGTCCCCTGCCCGCTAAAATTTCCACAGGCATACAGCCCTCGTATACTTTCGGATTCTGTACATCGACATCATGACGGGGCGCACGTTCCGCCTGTATCAGCGCCGCATGGAACTGTTCATACTCTTCCTTGTTCAGCGGACAGTTGATATAGGCATCATCACCACCCTTATCATAGCGGGAAGCCGCAAAAGTGAAGCGCCCGTCTATGCTTTCCGCTGTCACGATGGGTGCCGCCGCATCAAAGAAATGCAGGGAACCGCCGCACCGCTGAATGATTTTTTCCGCCAGTGCATCTGCCGTCAGAGGGCCTGTCGCGACAACAGTAATCCCTTCTGCGGGGAGTTCCGTGACCTCCTCACTGATGACGGTAATCAGCGGGTGACTGCATATCGCCTTTGTGACCATGTCCGAAAACCGGTGCCGGTCAACAGCCAACGCTCCTCCCGCCGGTACAGCGCACTGGTCGG
>CADCQO010000047.1 GCA_902803585.1 uncultured Ruminococcus sp. | reverse complement strand
GATTGAATGTCGAAAATGGACACGAGGAACAAGGAATGGAACATAAAAGTTGTTTTTATAACTTTTTATAAGTTTTCAGTAACGGACCGGAATGCTTGACGAAAACACGGTTATAGAGTAAAATAAAGCTATCCGAAAAAAGCGGCAGGCGCGCACGAAAGGGACGATGATATGACCGGTGTTCTGATGCATAAAAATACAGCCGTTCTGAGGGTGGAATTCAGCCCCGCAACAGGCCGTTTTACGAAATGCACAGAGGTATTGGCGGCGGAACATCTGCCCGTTGGTGTGCGTCTGAAAGGCGGTCATGCCGACCGTGCAGCACTGAACCAGTGGTGGGAGGATCGTGCTTTGCCGGCAGACCGTGCCGGTGTGCGGGCAAGTCTTGGCGCATTGGGTGCGGCTCATATCGGTCAGCTGCTGCCGGAAAGCAAAGGCTTGTGTGCAGCGGACTGCTACTGGCTCAGAACGGACAGCGGTGACAGCTGGGAAACCGTCAACTTCTACGACAACCCTTTCACAGAGGAAGTCGGAGATCTTCTGCTGGGCTATCGGGAAGATTGTCACGACAAACATTCTCCCGACCTTGCCACAGACGGTTACCTTCGCAAAAAATGGACGATACAGAACGGCAGACGCTGCCTGATGAAGGCGGGAAGTATGCCGTACTATCAGCAGCCCTTCAACGAACAGGCTGCGGCTGCGGTGATGCAGGCACTGGGCGTTGCCCATGTCCCTTATCAGGTGCAGTGGGTACAGAAAGAACCGTTCAGCGTATGCGAAACAATGTGCGGTTCTTCGTGCGAATTTGTTCCCGCTTACCGTATCTTTTGGCACTATCCTAAGCCGAATAACCTCTCGTACTATCAGCACTATCTCCGGAGCTGTCAGGCCATCGGGGCGGGTGACATGACACGCGCTCTTGACGATATGATAACGGCGGATTTTCTGACAGCCAACGAGGACCGTCATTTCGGCAACTTTGGCTTGCTGCGTAATCCCGATACGCTTGAATGGCTCGGTGCAGCGCCCTTGTTTGACAATGGTTCATCTTTCGGCTACCAGCTTCCTGCCGCCATGCTCAGAGGAGGTACAGCCGTTGACTGCAAACCCTTTAAAGCACGTCATACCGACCAGCTGAAACTGGTTACGGATTTCAGCCGCATCAGCTTCGAGCGGCTCTATGCGGCGGAAAAATCCCTTGCAAAGATTTTTGCTGACAGCAGAGGACTGATCGATGACGCACGGCTCGACGCTCTGACAGAAGCCTATCGTCAGCGGGTGCAGTACCTGTCGGCGTTCGCCTCATCACACCGCTCCGCAGAGGACAATCGGGAAGAAGATGCCGGAAATCTTCGTGCAGCCCGCTACTAAAGAAAGGAAGAGAAATACTATGTCTATGAAAAAAGAAATTCCGTTAGAATGTCCCCAGTGCCACAAAAAAACTCCTTTTACTATGTGGCAGTCCATCAATACCGAGTCAGAACCTTCTATGAAAGAGGCTGTCCGCAATAAATCCGCCTTTTTGTTCCATTGTTCTTCCTGCGGCCGTGAAACAATGATCAATTATAACTTTCTGTATCATCAGCCGGAAGATAACCTGCTTATCCAGTTTTCCGCAGACGATGAAAACGCCGATGAATTTCTCTCTATGCTGGAAAGCGGCGATGAAACACTGCACCAGTTCTCCGAACAGGGTTATGTGATCCGTCTGACACGTTCGCTCAATCATTTTGTCGAAAAACTGCTGATTTTTGATGAAGGACTGGACGACCGTCTGATAGAAATCTATAAAGTGCTTGTCCTGATGCAGTATTTCAAGCAGAATCCTGAAACAAATGCAGCAATAGAAGCCTATTTCTATTCCGACAAGGACGGCGACAAGCAAATACATATTGTGGCTGACGGTCAGTATGAATGCAGTGTGGCTTTCAATCCTGAACTGTACCACGATCTGGAAAACAATTTCGGCGCACATCTGCCCGCCCTCAACGAAAGCCAGCCTGTTATTGACGAAGACTGGGCGTTCGATATGTTTGAGGCAGGAAAGTAAACACATTCTGCGCTGCTGATCTGCCGAAAGCGGTTTCCGTTTCCTTTTGACTCCCAAAAATCAGCGTTTTACTCCTACTGTACTCGATTTTTAGCGAAAATATCAATATAATAAGAAAGTACTCGTGGATAGTGTCAGAATTTTCTTTCACAAAAATAGTGTTTTTGCGTCATATTCATGGGTATATGCTTTTTGGTGGTAACGGGCCCTCCTTTATCCCCGTTCCCATAATTGCAAATGCTATGCGACCTCCTCACTGATTGATACGCCCCCTGTAAGTACAATCGGTTTCATAGCATTTGCGACTTATTTTAACCTAAATGGGCAAGAAGTTCCCCGCCTCTAAGGCGGTGGGATGAATTGCCGGTCAGCCGCAAGGCTGACTT
>CADCQO010000046.1 GCA_902803585.1 uncultured Ruminococcus sp. | reverse complement strand
TTTTTCATAAATTTCTGTAGCCTGAGCTTTAAGATCATCATCAATTCTGAATTGTACGATAGATGTTGCCATAGTTAATACCTCCCCAATATTTATACTATCATTGTATTACATTGTCGTTCAGTTGTCAACAATGTCAGCTTGATTTTAACAAATAACAGAACACTTGACTTTTAATCAAGGTGTCCGGGGTTCGAATCCCCGATGGGTCACCAGTAACCTCTCACAATGTGGGAGGTTTTCTTTTTGTGATAACATAGCTTTCCGGCAAAAGAAAAAGGACTGCCCAAACAGTCCTGAAATCCAGAGCCATCCATGGAACTCATGTTCTTTCATAGCTTTTCATTATCGTATAACGAGAATAATGTGATCAGATTGTCTTTTGTGTCCCATACAGGAATTGATTCATGATCGTTACTCAACAGGTATTCATCCAGCAATATTTCATTGCGGTGATATATTTCTGCCGCCTGCGCTAACGCTTAGCGGCGAAGGACTTCTTGCCCATTGAGGTTAAATAACAGAGGACTCAGGTACGCCCTCTGTTATCACCTATTATGCTGATATCTGGGTTTATCCGCAGTATCCTGATCAAAACATTAGCGAATGGATTCAGTTGGTGCCAAGATAAGGATTTTCACCTTCGTACTCATCAGGAAATTAAGATGTCACAATCACATTCTCAGTCCTGCACTCAGTAACTTCCATTTCCAAGCGATCAGATTCATATTGACATTCTCCTTATCCTCCAAAATACAGTTTTGCTGCCTCATTGTAGAGATAGGTTGCTTTGGCAAGCACTTTCATGTTTGTGCTGACCACATTGGATTCCATACACATTTTGACATAATCGAGAACAGAATATTTGTACTCAGCTTCTCCGATTTTCAATGTATAGAGTTTATCCAGATCAGCCGCAGAGACATTCTTCAGTTCAAAATAGATAAGGTTACCTTTTACTGTATAACTGACTTTTCTTCCGTTGAATTCGACGTTGTCTTTTACTGCATTCAACAATTCCTGATCGTTGACAAAATAGTAATGACGGATCGAGGTTTCTGAAAGATAAACGATGGTAGATCCTCTGTATTCCAGTCCGTAGGCTTCAAGTCCTGCTGTCATTTCACTTGCACCTGTGTTAAGATTACTCAAATCACCTTCATCGGGATTATAGTAATACGGAGAATCCGGATTATCAGCCACCAATTTCTTATTGGCAAGGTTGTTTTCTTCTCGTCTGAACTGTACCTGCGCCTTTGCACCGTAGTCAAGCATGGACTTAACCAATGTGGCAAGCTGCTGATATCTATCTGTACCATTTTCATTTGTGTATGCGGTGATAAAATCTGTATTCGTCAGGATAACATCAGCGTACTGGACAACCGAATAGGTATTCTTTTCTTCCTGAACAATTCCATCGATTTTCACGGACGCAGTAACATCATAAATCATTTCTGCTGCAGCAACAGGACAGGAAACTTTATAGCCGTATGGTTCCCTTTTATCTGTTGAAGACAAAGTGACGGAGTGTGTCTTTTTGTTGCCATCGACTGTCCATACGCAGCTGACACTGACCTTTCCGCTGTTCACCATATCATCAGGAACATTTACATAGAAGTTTACCCCTATGTTTCCGCCCAGTGAGAGATTGCGTGAAGTAAAAAGCGGATCCCGTGCCGCATCGAAAGTCAGATTATCCGAAACACCAGACATAAATTCGCTGCTTGCGAGATTCGGAGTACTGTCTGTTTCAGCAGAATATATATAATCCGTACCGTTCTCAAGCTGAACATAGAAGCGCACTCTGACATTTTCCTCTTTAGACGATCTGGTTATCTTAGCGGTCACATACTTATAGTCAGTCGATAACAAGCTGCTGCCGTCACAGTATCCGTAACCGTTCTCCATATTATTCCGGGTTTTTTTACAGCTGTATCTGAAGGGAGCGTTTTCCGCAGTAAGCATTTTGTCATTGCTGCTGCCTTTTTGACTTATCTCAAAGAGGTATCCGAAGTCGGCGGCATCACGCAGAATACGGGAATCTGCCACCGTTAATATGCGGAGATCATTTGTATTGTCATCGCGTTGAACGCCAATTGTTTCCAGACCGAAATAGGTGCAGCTTTCACCAAGTCCGATATGTGAAAGGTTTGGATCCTGCGCAGCCGTTACATTGTAGGATGCTTTGACAAAAGCAGGAATAACCACCCCGGAACTATAGTCGATCAGTATTGTGCATTCATCATCGGCATAGTAACGGTCGGGAACGGTTTGCTCGGTTATCTTTTCGCTTTCCTGATTCTCGATTCTGACTGTTTCGGTGCTGTACCAGCAATTGATATTGCCATTCTCAGCAATCTTGGCAGGTTTTGCTTCGAGCCTTGTTGCCGCAGGCTTTGTCAGATCGTAGACATAAACAATGACATCACTGCTGCTTAATCCGTCCTTCTGGGCATAGGTGAAGAGATAGATCGTCTTGCTGTAATCGTTGACGGTGATCGGTTCAGTGTAGATGCTGTAATCAAGGTTACCTGTCGTGGGATGGGCAGCATCTTTTTCTGTTTTGACTATCGCATAATAAATCGCCGCGCCGTCCTCAGATGTCAGCTCCACCTTTTGTGCTCCTGTATAGTTGCCGGTGCAGGGACTTGCGGCAGGAGTATCTGTCTTATCCGCTGCAAGTATGGTGACGGTTGCTGTCAGAGTGATACCGGCCGTATCGTAATCCTCAGTATTCAGTACGCCGTATGCAGTAATGATCTGTGAATCCGATGTTGTCATATCGGGCGCATCGGTTCTGTTCCATACCGCAGGAACATTGACCATTCTGCCATCAGCAAGATACGCATAAACCGTATCCGGCAAAACAGAAAGGATAGCTTCCTGTGTGCTTTTATGTGCAGCGGCAGCTGAAATGCCGGCAACACTCCTGATCTGCTTCTTATTTGTTTTTGCAAAGGTAATGTACAGGCAAGCGGTGGCATCTTCGTGCTGTATACTCAAAGAAGTCACATTCATTTCATCGCCGTTTGCCGTTTTAACATTGACATCAACATTCTCAGGGATAGTGAAACTTCCTGCAAACAGATCGCTCTCACTGCCCTGTGCACTGAGATTGGTTGCCATGAACCCGGATGTATCCAGACGAATACATGAAGTGTAAGCCGTGTTTGATTCTGCGATTGCACCAGGACATATCCATTCCAGCGCAACATTGCTGTCAATACGGTATTGGTTTGAAATCGTGACATCAAGTTCCTCAAGAGCAGGCATTGCTTCTCCTGTCAAAAGCTCCTTGCTGAAGGTCACGTCTAAGTGTTGGATAATTGGTCGATAATGTGCATCTGCATATGAATTGATTGGTATGGAAATTTCAGCGGTACTGACGGAATCGTCAGACCATTGGATAAATTCCATATTTTCGAGAACAGGTGCGGGGACGGTCAAAAGCTCCGCAGTTTCGGAAT
Source organism: uncultured Ruminococcus sp. (assembly GCA_902803585.1). Classification (GTDB taxonomy): domain Bacteria; phylum Bacillota; class Clostridia; order Oscillospirales; family Acutalibacteraceae; genus UBA1213. Next base: position 1,893 of record CADCQO010000046.1, on the reverse strand, counting down.
CTGTATAGAAATTATATGCACCGACAACAGCACACATGTTTGTATCAAAGGCATTGACAGTTACTTTGTTTTTCGGCAGATATGCACCGTTTTCACCTGCGGAATCTTGTGCTTCAAAAACAGCCGTAATTTGTACCGAATGACCGGATACAACAATATTTTGCATCTCCGGAGAAGATATATTACTATAATTGTCCGAACCGCTCCAGTTTATTGTCAGATTGTTTGAATTGCATAGTTGGACATTGTGAGGCAATTTGTACAGGAACTGTGCAATATATTTTTTTGAATCTGCTGCACTGTTGTCAAATTGCCATGAGATCGGTATATTAAACTTATTCAATGTGGAACAGCTTGCTGTTGTGGGCAATATGGAACCGCCTTCAAGACTTATCTCCAGCGCATTGAAGATCTTCACATAATCGGGAATAAACCTTGCGCTGACTCCCGCCATGTTGAAAACAGCCGTGTCCCTGCTGTTCGGATCAAAGTTTTCTCCAAAGTATTCTGCATAATGCTCAGCACCGATCCGCTCACCTGTGGTTTCGTTATCTATATCATACTCGTAAACGAGCCACGACTTGAATTCATATCTGTAAAACTCAGTTATTTCTTCATCTTCAGGAACAAAGAAACACAATTCCTGCTCTTCTCCGAGATCAAACATTTCGCTGTCGTAGCTATAACCGTTTTCCCCATCATATCCGACAGGATACGAAATGACCGCATAACCTTCTATCTTTAAGGTGATACCTGATTCCTCTGTCAGAATATCATTATGTGAAGCACGGACATCGAGTGTAAAAATACCTGTGCCGTTTGCGTAATCACAGTTCATATCTGTCAGATTCCATTTATCATAGAAAGCGTGAAGTCCCTGTACAGAGCTTTTGCCTGAAGTCAAGCGATAATATATTGCCTCTCCTCTGTTCCGGTCAGCATCATCGGCAGGTATAAGCTGTACGGTATCATCGACCCCGACTTCAATCATACTGCCGTCAGGAATTACTACGTTTTCACTGCCGTCAGGAGAGATGATCTTCACTGCAACGCCGGAAGGAGCGGACTTGCAGGAGGAAACCATTGTAACAGGGTGAAGATCATTTGAATAGAAGCTGTCATAGCTTCTCAGCCACGAATTGGTGACCTCAGGGTAGTGATTCGAGATGATGCGCGGAATATTGTATGCTAAAGTACCGAGAATACGCTGATCAAAGTCATTGTAATCGCAGCAGATAAATCCCATAATGGGAATCATCAGAGCGTCAAAGGAATTTTTTAGTGTACTGCATTCGTCTTCTGTCAGATATTCTGAAATGACATGGTAACCCTTTGCCTCGTCATCGTCACTTAATGTTGTCAGCAGGTTCCATATGATCTTTTTAGCATCATTCCATTGAGAGTATTGTGTCATTATGCGGATCATTTCTTCAGGTGCAGCACCCTGATTGGATATTATCTCAAGCCGTACTGCCATATACAATTTTAACTTGTCTGCAGTACCCAGACGATCCATCAGAGAGCCAAAACAGTTGGCTAACCCGGCGGCATCATCTTCATTTTTACCCATCAGCAGATTTGCGAGTGCCGCGGCCGCCTGCTCGAAGGTCTTGCCATTACCAAGCGATATGCCAGCAAACGCCTTGCGATAAGCTCCATTTGGTTCATAATAAAAACCGTATTCCTGAAATTTCTTGAAGAACAATTCAACAAACTCCTCTGTATCGTATATGCTGAATACAGTTGTATCATTTAATTCAGAACCAAACGCACTTTTGAAGTATTCCATAGTAGCACTGTGAAAATAGTCATCGAAAATGATGCCGGAATTGACAGCCTGAAGCTGTTTTCTTGCCAGCTCTCTTTGTTTGCCGTAATCCGAATCTTTGTCAG
>CADCQO010000045.1 GCA_902803585.1 uncultured Ruminococcus sp. | reverse complement strand
GCGGTTCCTGCTAACTGGCATAGTATCATGCGCTCTATTGGTGCAACCAACAATGAACCTCCTGTTATGAAAGAGGTAGTGAAGCAGTATAAGAAAAGCCGTATTCCCGCCTATGTATTATTTGTAACGGACGGCGGTGTCAGCAGCGAGAGCAAAATCAAGAAGATTCTTTCCGAAGCCTCTGCATTTCCGATATTCTGGCAGTTTGTCGGCGTGGGCGGTTCCAATTACGGCATACTGGAGCGTCTGGACAGCATGACAGACCGCTATGTGGATAATGCCGGTTTCTTTGCTCTGGACGATTTTAGAAGCGTCAGCAATCCCGAACTTTACAGCCGTCTGCTGAACGAATTCCCGCAATGGCTGAATGCAGTCAAGGCAAGAGGAATGATCTGATAACCTGAAAATTTCGTCGTCTGTCTGCATCAAACAAGCAGGCAGACGGCTTTTTTAACCTCAATGGGCAAGAAGTCCCCGCCTCCAAGCTTTAGCGCAAGCTGGGGACTATGTTACCGCAAGCAGTAAATGCGTCGTATTTCCACAGTTTGAGATAAAATCAGCCTGTACACCCTATCAGCGGAGCGTACAGGCTGATTGTTTTTTATAAAGGTCTGATCACTTTTTTACATACTCTTTTCAAGAATGGAAACAATGTCCTGTCTGGTCAGTGTTTTATAGCCGCCTCTCAGAAGAATCGTGCCTTCTGCAATACCATTGATCATCTCTTTCGTTACACCCAATTCAGCAATGTGCAAGGCAACACCCATCTGCTTCATCCAGTTTTCCATTGCCTGCAAACCTTCTTCAGCGATTGTTTCATCTGTTTTTCCGTCTGCTGAAACATTCCAGACTTCCTCTGCAAAGCGGACAAATTTTTTCAGTCCGAAGGGCATAATCGTTCTGTAATAGGGTAATGATACCGCTGACAGCGTCATGCCGTGTGTAGCATCGGTATAAGCCCCTACTGACTGCCCTATCATGTGAACCATCCAGTCTGTACTTTTCCCTCTTGAAATAAGGGTATTAAGTGCCCATGTTGCCGTCCACATGATATTGGAGCGGGCTTCATAATCTTCCGGATTCTTCACGGCAATCAGAGAACTGTGAATCAACGATTTCATAAGCCCTTCTGCGATATAGTCGCTGGTATTATCGTCCTCACCGGAAAAATACTGCTCGCAGATGTGATTGAAAATATCATAGATTCCCGCTGACATCTGACGTAGGGGAAGTGAAAAAGTGTACTTCGGGTTGAGAATGGAGAATTTCGGCATCACTTCCTCGCCAAAAACATGACCGATTTTCAGCTTCTGTGCATGGTTGGTAATAACAGCGCCGGCGTTCATTTCTGAACCGGTACCTGCCATTGTCAGAACACAGCCGACAGGAAGAATTTCACACATCGGTTCTTCAAAACGAAGATAATACTTCTCCCAAGGGTCTTCTTCACAGTGAACAGAAACCGAAACGGCTTTTGCATAGTCACAGCAGGAGCCTCCGCCTACTGCCAGCAGTAAGTCGCTGTGATGTTCTCTTGCCAGCCGGATACCTTCATACAGCTTTTCTACTGTAGGATTCGGCATTACGCCCCCGTCTTCTACGATTTCCTTACCGTTATCTTTGAGTATCTTGACAATCTCGTCATATAACCCGTTTTTCTTGATAGAACCTCCTCCATAAATCAGCTGTACCGTTTTGCCATACTTCGGCAGTTCTTCATTCAGATACTGCAGGGACTCATCACCGAAATAAAGTTTTGTTGCATTTTTGTAGCTGAAATTACCTAACATTTTCAATGCCTCCTATCGACTATCTGCCGGACAAACAAATTCTGACACCGTGTCAGTATATATATTATACATGAATCCTTTCCGTATGTCAATTATTTTCAGAAAACATTTTCAGCAACAAAAAATTCCCCGAAAACAGCCTTTTCAGACTGCCATTGGGGAACACATATACAACAACATTATGCTTCTTCTTTTCGCGGCTTGTAAAGTTCCTGCTTGAAATTCGTACGGACAATTATCGAACCTGATACATAAATCACAGTAATCAAAAGAATGATGATATTGTCGACTGTAATCAGCATATTATTGGACGAAACAAGAGAACCTGTCAGTATTGTTGGTACAACCGTCAGGAAAAACAGAACAATACCGGAGATAAAACCAATTGTAATCATTTTCTTGTTGGGTCTTCGCCATACTTCATAACCAATAATACCAATTGCAACGTGCAGGACAGCGAAAATGGCGTATACGACAATCAAAACTATCGTATTGAACAGATTATTGACCCTATGAATGTGTGTCATCAAAGAAATACTTTCCACGAAAGACAACACTGCATGGAGTGTCAGAACAAAACCTGTTGAAAGCATCAGTCTTCTTCCTATACGGAAAACACGGTTTTTCTTTAAATTCTTGAACTGTCTGTTATTATAATTCTCTACAGCAAAGCGTATCAGAATAAACGTGGGAATCGCTACATACAGGAACAGCTGGAGAACGATATAGTCATTTGTATCTGAAACAAGAGAGTTAACGACATCTGACCTCATCGGGTGGAACATTTCTTTGAATAGCTGTGAATCGAAAATGGTTTGTCCCGCTGCTTTATTGTAGTCCAGCATACTCTGTCCGACCGGACGACCGCCGATGTAAGTTGTAGGCAATACCATTCCAAGAAAAATTGCCACAAATGAGATAGCACCCAGCGCTACTGCACGATACTTATTAAACGGAATACACATGGAGAAAGCTGCCACCAATCCTGCAAAGGTCAGCAGTACTGTCATCATGGGGCGTACATTATTGTCTGCGATAAAGGGTGCCATACCAAAATATTTTGGTATGGTATTCAGCAAAATGGGCAGCAGTACCGCACACGCCGCCAGCACACCTGCCGCAATTGACTGTGTGACAATGTTCTTGAGGAAGGATCCCCGAATAGGCGTTCTTCTCGGTTCCAGTGAAAGCAAAAAGCCTCCTGTACCGATAACCGCTGCTTCAAGCATATACATATTTTCAATGGAAAACCACATATGCGCCTTTGCCAGCGGAATCAGTGCAAACGCCAGAATAAATACAACTGTGGATTTCATCAGATACAGGACGGAAATTTTCTGAATATTGCCGATAACTCTTCTTCCCTCACCTACTACCTCTTTAAGGTGACTGAAATCATTATCGAGCAATACTACGTCTGAACAGGACTTTGCCGCTTCTGTCGCTTTTGCAAAAGTAATAGAGGAATCTGCGCGGCGCAGTGCCAGAATATCATTGACACCATCACCCGTCATGGCTACTTTATGTCCTGCTTTCTGCAAGGCTTCTACCAGTGCTTCCTTCTGTTCAGGAGAAACACGGGCAAATACGGTGTATTTCTCTGCTAAATCAGAAATCTCCTCTACCGGCACGCCCGCCAGAGAAACATAACTGTCTGCATTTTCGATGCCGCATTTTTTAGCAATCATGCTTACAGTAAGGGGGTTATCGCCGGAAATAACCTTCACTTCCACGTTATTTTCACGGAAAAAGCGCAGCGTATCCGATGCGGTGTCACGAATATGGTCTTCTATCACGATAAATGCCGCCAGTTCACCGTCCAGTGTAAAGGCTATGACACGATTACCCTTTTTGGCCTGTTCGGTTACATAAGAAAGCCTGTCGTCCTTTTCGGACAAGAGATATTCAGGCGCACCCATCAGCAGTTTCTTTCCGTCATTGTAGACAACACCTGAACATTTCGTTTCACTGGAAAAAGGAATCACTTCACGGCAGTCGACATTTTCTTCTTTGCCAAAACGCTGATACACCGCTTCCAGAGTGGCATTTCTTTCTTCTGTCGCACCTGCCAGCACACGGGCATGACGTTCTACTTCTTCCATCGGAATGAATGCTTTTACATCACATACTGCCATTGTACCGTCTGTGAGTGTACCGGTTTTATCCAGACAAATAACATCGACACGAGATAAATTTTCGAGGGAGTACAGTTCCTGTATAAGCGTTTTCTTTCTTGCCAGCTGGGCAATAGAAACCATCAGCGCAACAGATGTTGTCAATACCAGACCTGAAGGAATCATACCCACACCAAACATACCGTCTGTCAGAACAATCAGCGACCATGCTACCGGATCGTCCAACGACAATGTAATGCCGTCCCAGATAGCCGGATTGCTGCCGTGCACGTTAATCTTGAACATCAATGTAGCAGTGACAATAACCGCTGCAATACACAATCCTACTGTAAGCACCTTGATAATCTTCATAATTGAAGTCATCAGTTCAGATTTATGGCGGGAACCGCTCTTTACTTTGCGGGTCAGTTCCGCTGCATAAGTTTCATCACCGATTTTTTCCGCACGACACCGTGCAGAACCCACCATCACAGCAGAGCCAGAGAGAATAGTATCTCCAACACATTTTTTTACATGATCTGACTCTCCTGTCAGCATGGATTCATCAACTTCCACTTCACCTGTCAGGACAATCAGATCGGCTGTTGCCTGATCTCCTGCTCCGATTGCGACAATGTCATCCTGCACAATCTGTGAGGCATCAAGCATGATGATCTCACCGCTGCGCACAACCTTGCTTTTCGTACTTGTGACAATACGGAGCTTCTTGATAACATTCAAGCTCTTGATTTCCTGAAACGAGCCCATCGCCACATTCATGAGCGCAGGAATCAAAAAGACGAATTTCGAGATACCAAAACGAGAATTAACGATATCTGAACGGCCGATTGCATTCAGATAAATCATGAATCCAACGAAAATAGAGGCAATTGTCAGCAGTACAATATTAAAAAACGTAAACAGATTGCCTGCGATAATCTTTATGCTGCTTTTTTCATTCGGATCTATGGATACATTGACATAGCCCTTTTTAATTCTTTCTTCCACCGCTTCTTCCGTCAGACCAAGTTCGGGAGATGCCTGTATACGGTCAATCGGTGGTCTGTTAATTTTTTTCCTGCTCATTCGTTTTCTCCTTGTTGTTTTCTACTGCCCTTTTTGAAGAGCATTTTCTGTACCTACTGTTTTTTATCGTAACATATCCTGTCTTTTTTTGCAACAATTATTGCAGGAATATACAAAAATATACACATTGAAACGATAGTTACCTGATGAGGAGTCTTTTATAAAAAACAGCCGGAAACCTCTTTAAGAGATTTCCGGCTGCCGCTTATGTCATACCTGGCAAAATTTCTGTTCACACACCTTGTACGGGACACAGCCGCAGTACATTGTTTTTCTATGCGGCAGCGTTACGGTACAAAGTGAATCATGCTGAAAAAGGCTTCACCCTATCAGGTATAATTCTTACCTCTTGCAACATAGGAGGTATGCAGATAATGATGCGCCTTTTCCTCACCGGGAGCCTCAAAGAACTCATCATATACCATCTTGATGACGGGACTTTCTTCACACACTCTGAACTCGCAGCTCTTATCATAATCATACAGTGCCTTGGAGCGGAGAGCCTTATAATCCACGAAATTGCTGACGCTGTCGCTTCTGGTCGGCTGACCGCCGCCATTGATACAGCCGCCCGGACAAGCCATGATCTCTACCATCTGATAATTAGCTTCGCCCTTCTTGATCTTTTCAAGCAGCTTTCTTGCATTGCCCAGACCGGATGTAACTGCTACATTGATCTTCACGCCTGCCACTTCGTAAGTTACTTCACGGATTGCCTCAGGGCCACGCACCTCTTCAAAGTCAATCTTCTTGAAGTCGCCGTCCAGCAGTCTTGCTGCTGTTCTGAGAGCTGCTTCCAATACACCGCCGGTTGCGCCAAAGATAGCGCCGCCGCCTGTTGCCTTATTGAACGGAGCATCAAAGTCTTCTTCGGGAAGTGCGTTGAAGTCGATACCTGCACGCTTGATCATTCTTGCCAGTTCTCTTGTTGTCAGTGCAACGTCTACATCGTCAAATTCCGGATTGGAACGGAGCTGAGGACGGGTTACTTCAAACTTCTTAGCCGTACAGGGAATGACACTGACTACAAATACATCCTGAGGATCAATGTTGTTCTTAATGCAGTAATAGCCCTTCAGAACAGCACCGAACATAGCCTGAGGTGACTTGCAGGTCGAGAGATTCGGCAGGAATTCAGGATAATAATGCTCAACGAATTTTACCCAGCCGGGGCAGCATGATGTGAACATCGGAAGAGTGCCGCCTGTCTTGATCCTCTGAACAAGTTCATTTGCTTCTTCTATGATCGTAAGGTCTGCCGTAAAGTCCATATTGAATGCCTTTACATTTTCGCCCAGTCTCTTGATAGTGGCAGCCATCTTGCCTTCTACATTTGTGTCGATCGGCATTCCGACTGCTTCACCGAGAGTAGCTTTGATAGACGGTGCTGTAAAGAACAGAACTTTCTTTGTAGG
>CADCQO010000044.1 GCA_902803585.1 uncultured Ruminococcus sp. | reverse complement strand
AGTGATACATTAAGAGGAAACCTAAAACCCCTGCTATTTATAAAATCACAGGAGGAAAAGACGATGAAAAACATTCCATTTGCAAAAGACCTGTATCTTTATACAGGTTCAACCTTTGACGGCAGTATCATCATCAAGGATGTACATGGCGAGCCGTATATGATAGACCAGGACGATGAGATCAGACTGTATTTTAAGCCGGTGGAAAAGAACTCCGGCAAGGAAACAGTTCAGTTATCTCTTACTTCAAACGATGAGATCATGGGCGAGTATCCCTTTAAGCTGACAGCAGAACAAACCGAAAGCATTGAAGGCGAGTATGAATACTATGCCTTTGTGCATTTTGCAGACGGTGATAAATACCAGATCGTCCCCAGAACGCCGCTTCATGCCCGTGTTCCGAGAACAGCAATTTATTACAGCGAAAACAAGAACACCATATTCGCTCAGGTACCGAGAGTAATGGGCAGATGCGGATGCTGTAATCATGCAGAAAACGAATGATAAAGGAGGAATTAATTTTTTATGAATTGTAATTGCAATAATAATTATTATGTAGACGAAAACGGCGAAAGACACACCGATATTCCTATGGGAACTTCTCCCCAAGCGGCTTATGTCAGAACAAATAGAGAGCTGAAAAAGAAAGCCGAACAATTAACTGAAAAAATCACCGATACAAAAGAACAAGTTACTTCGAAGCTTCATCAAGTAGATGAAGCCATTGCCAATGTAAGCACTTCTGCTGAATGTCAGCTTGAAAATGCTGTTAATTCTATCAATCAAAACATTCATAATAAAATCCTGGAATTACGCAGCCGCATTGACAACATCATCGCTCACAACAACGACACAGAGGGCAACAGTGAGCTTGTGGACATCCGTACAGGTGCGGACGGAACCGTTTATGAAAGTGCGGGAGATGCTGTGAGAGAACAATTTGCTTTTGCTGACCGAAAAATAACCAGTCTGAAAAAAGGTCTTCTGGGCATCACCGATGCCGAATTACAGTGGCGTCAGGGAGCATTAAATACTGCTACAGGTGTTGAAAGCGATACAAATTGGGAAATACGTACAGGTTTTTTTCAGACAACTACTGACACTCTTACCGTAAAAGTTAATAACGGATACATAGCAAGACTTTTTAAATTTACGAATGAAGATGCTTTTGTAGAATACACGGAATTCAGACAAAATACGACTACAACTGTCACTGTCAGCAGATCATCCAAATATAGATTGATCCTGCGTTCATTGACGAGTACAATTACTCCACAGGAATCTGGCGACGTTGTGATTTATGAAGAGGATATTGCAGATACTTTACGTCGGCAGGCATTTGAAATCCAACATAACAATAGAAAGACGGATTGTGCAGTATCAGTAATCAATTCTGTTTTGGAATCAGGAAGCTATGTGTTCCCGATTGAATGGGAAATGGGAACCTTCAATAATAGTACAGGAGAGAAAACTCCCAGTTCAAATATCATAAGGAGTTCTGAAAAAATCAATGTCAGAAATCTTTCAAGACAAATTTATCTTAGCATTGTAGGTCAATACAGCACCAACCCAACCATAAGATGTTATACTTATGATAAAGATGGTAACTTTTTAGGCTATATAAATGCGAGTGTATCACTTAAGAGAGCTATACTCAATGACGATGTTGCCTATATAAACATTTATGTCACCGATTATGCAACTTCCACCTCAACAGATTATTGTGACGGCATCTTTTTTTACACTAAAAAAAGTTCAACTATTATGACACGATGTGCAGACCAAATAGAAAACATTGCTGCCGGTTGTGCTTCGGACAGACACACTTTCGGAAAGAAGAACTTTGCACTACTTATGTTCTCAGACCTACATTCTGATACAGAAAGAATGAAAAACGCTGTTGAATTGCTTAATTCGTGCGATATGATCGATGCTGCTATCAATCTTGGAGACACTTGCGGTGCAGAGCCTTCCGCTTCCGGTTTTGAAAATTATGTTTCGATAACCAACAATGCAAAAAAGCCCCTGCTGACTGTTATGGGAAATCATGACGAAAGAGTATATGAAAACACAGACATCACCGTTGAGGATTGTGTTGGAAGCTTTATTGCACTGACTGATGAAGCAGCGTGTTACTCCGAAAGAGGATATGGTTACAAGGATTTTGATAACTACAAAATCAGAATTATTGTCCTCAACAGTTTTGATTATCCTAACAATCAGGACAGTCTTGGAAAGTATATATATTACGGTTCGCAGCCTATGTATTTGAAAGCACAAATAGACTGGCTTATTGAAACATTGAATTCGGTTCCAGAAAACTACACTGTGATTGTTGCCGCACATATTACAGAACCAGTTCAATGTGACGAAACGAAAATACCTCAACATCTTAGTACAATTAATAGACCAGATGCAAATGCTGTACTCGGTACTTGTGGTTTTATGAGTGATACTATCATTTCAGACATTATTGAAGCATACCGCAATAAAGCATTACTTAACAAAAGCTATACTTATTCACGACAAACTGCCAATTTAACGGGCATCGAGGTCGATGCGGATTTTTCTGCTGCATCAGGCGATTTTGCATGTTACATTTGTGGACATACCCACAATCAGGCAATCGGAAAAATATATAATCATGAAAATCAGGTAGTATATTTCAATGACAGCAGCAGAGGACTGATTAACAACAGCAGCTGGACACAGGCATACAGCCTTATTCCAAGAACTATTGACGGGAAAGGACAAGACCTTGTAACAATACTTTGTGTTGATACGGAAAATAAAAATCTCAACTTCATCCGTGTTGGTGCTCATTTGTCAATGTATATGGAAGACTATAATATACTTAGTTATCCCTATCAATAATCATATGT
>CADCQO010000043.1 GCA_902803585.1 uncultured Ruminococcus sp. | reverse complement strand
TCCGGAAGTTCCGGACAGCTTTTTGCAGAACCCGCACCATCAGATGTTCAGAGAGTCAGCTATTTTATACCGGTTATTCAAAGATCACGTTCTGAAACATCTGTTCCGGTAGAATCTCAGGTACGGATTGAACCGGAAACTCAGCTTCAGGCCGAACCTCAGATACAGGTTGAACCGAAATCTCAGCTTCAGGCGGAACCTCAGGTACGAGTTGAACCGAAATCTCAATTTCAGGCAAAATCTCAGGTACGGGTTGAACCGAAATCTCAATTTCAGGCGAAATCTCAGGTGCGGATTGAACCGAAGCCCCATTCTCAGCAAACACGGATGTCTCAGGATAGCGAAGATGCTGTGGGCCGTGAGATCAAGCGTATCCGACAGGAACTTTATGAAGCAGGTGTAAAGCTGCGGGCATTGGAAGATCGTTTTCAGGACAGCAGTAAAACACAGAAAGATGAAATCAGTAAATGGAGAATGCTTGCGATTAGTGCAATGATAACTGCTTCTGTTGCGGGAGTGTTATCCATTATCAGCCTGATTCTGAGCATTATCCGGTAGGAGGCGATAAAATATGCAGAAAATTTTGTATGGAATCGACAGTTCTGAATACAGACATCAGGCAGATATAGCTGCGCAGAATTTAGTGGAAAAGGCTGTTCCGCTTGCTAAGATTGGTGAGGCTCTGGAAGAATTCGAGCACAAATATCAGGATGAAATTATTTTCAGGGGTTCTCACGTCAAACTGAACCATCACAATGCTCCTGAAGTTATGGCAATATGGGACAAAGCTATGGAGATCATGGACACTTATGCAGATGTCGAAATATTTTCACACCGCAACTATTCCTATCGTATGAGCGTAGGCGGCATAAAAAAACCGTTTATCAGCATTCCGGACACGATTATCCGTAATTTCAGCGAAACGCAATGGCTGTTTTTGTTCGGACAGATGCTGACGATGATTAACGGAAGAATGCTGAAATTGTTTGCAATTGCCAGAAACTTTGAAAAATTCATGTCACTTTTTCCTGTAATAGGGGATGCGTTGAAAGCACCGCTTGGACAGTGGCGCAGAAAATCCCAGCTTACCATTGACAGAGGCGGACTGCTTTGCTGTCAGGATTATGACTGTGCTATGCGGTATCTGACAATTTTATCAGGTATCAGTCCTTCGTCTGTATCTTCGGTTGATCTTTCCGCCCGTATGCAGCAGCTTGTTGATGCACAGTCAGAGAGCAAGGAAACGGCAGTTGCTATCGGTCATTTTAATCAGACGCTTTTCAGCAGCAGAAGCGCATGGTCCAATGAGCGCTTTATCGAGCTGTACAACTGGCACGAATCCGGAGAATACGCAAAAATTATTCGTAAACACACATAAGGGGGATACAGCATGATGAAAGTAATCAGTCCTGAAAGCTATTTATTTCCTGGTGATGAAGAAGCGATGGAGGCTATTAACAAGATTCCTCAGCTTTCCAAAGTTTTGGCCTTTATTTCCAAAAACAGCATAGAGAAATTTTACAGCATTATTTTTTCCTCAAGTTATATCAAGCTGACATCTGCCAATGCCCCTAAATTGTATCATTTCTATGAAGAAGCCGCAGAAGCATTCGGACTGGATCAGCTGCCTGAAATATATTTGAGGCGGGGATACCAATATAAAACAGATGTAGTAGGCATTGACAACCCGATGATTCTTATCAACACTTCCGTACTGGAGGATATTCCGGAAGAAATGCTGCGGGTCTTTCTGGCATCAGATATTGCCGGCATCAAAGCCGGACATAACAAAATGAACTTTATCAGATTACTGTGCGACAACTTCGCAGATAGTCTGCCAATTCCGAAACAAGTCCTGACTGTTCCGCTGCTGATGTGGTCAAAGCAGAAATATTACAGTTATGACAGGGCAAGAATGATGTACTCACACGATAAAGATATGGTACTCCGGCTGATCGGATATGGCGAAGCACCTCCTGACATCATGGAACGCGTTACGCCGGACGAACGAATTCAGCAGGGAATGGAATTTCTGGAGATCGATGGGGTACAGTCCATTGCAAAATCCATACTGACGATGTCGGAAGCGAAGCCATGGAACTCTATGCGGGTCATAGAATTCAATAACTGGATAGAATCAGGAATGTACAAAATAGGTCTGGAGGAGAGGATATGATAAATTATCATGAAAACGGTATCAAAGCCTCCGATTATGAATATTCAGGAGATCGTGAGGCGCTGATTGCTTTAAAAAAGATTCCTGTCATAGACAAGCTGCTGAGTGCTTATCTGGATTTTACCATTAAAAGCGGAATGTTTGTTCAGGTACAGCAGAATTGTTTCAGAGTAACAAAGGAAACTTATCCAAGAGTATACGAGTTATATCAGATTTGTCTGAATCGTCTGAATATGAAACAAGAGCCGAGTCTGTACATTGACCTGAACTATGAGTATAACGCCTATGCTACGGGCATCGGCAGTCCCTTTATTGTAGTGAATTCGTCTATGGTCGATGATTGTACAGATGGTGAGCTTATGGCATTGATGGGTCATGAATTAGGGCATATCAACAGCAGCCATGTGTTATACCATAACCTTGCCCGCAATCTGATGGTACTGCTGACCTCGCATTTGAAAGCATTAGCTCCCCTTATTTCTACAGGAACAGTATTTGCTTTGTTCGACTGGCAGAGAAAGTCAGAATATACGGCTGACAGGGCGGGGATGATTGCAGCAGGAGGTCTGCAGCCTTCAGTTGATCTGATGCTGCGGCTGATGGGAAAGGGAGAGGTACAAAAGTATGTTGACCTTTCTTTAGATACAGCCATGAAGCAGTATCAGGATTTCAATATTTCAAAGGACAGCTTTATCGGCAAATTTTTATATGTGACACAGACCGCTGCTATGGGGCATCCTTGGAGTATTCAGCGTATCAAGGCATTGTCTGACTGGTCAAAGACCGAAAACTATGCAGGTGTTGTCAGCGAGATACAGCGGCTGGAATCTGCTGAGGGATAATTATTCACAAACAGAAAAGCAAGGAGGCGATCATGATGAAAAAAAGTACAAAAGAAAGACTGCGGGGAGCAGGACGTATAGCTGTTGGTGTAGGGTCAATGGTGGCAAGTGTAGCCGTCAGTGTTGCAACAGGCCGCAAAGGTAATCCAGCAGTAACTGCGATGTCTGCAAAGAATAACATTGATAAAGGCAAAAAACATTTAACAAATGCGAATATGTTATCATTGAATGAATATATTTCTCCCTTTGAGATCGGGGATATCACTTGTTCTGAGATTCTGAAACTTTCTCCGGATATTGGTACGACATATACTGTTAACGGTATCGAATATGTTGGCTATCAGAAATTTGCAGTCTTTAACAGCAAACGAAAAACCATTTTAAATCCTGATTTTCCGAAATGCAGCGTGCTGACTTACGGTGTTGATGTATATGACAGGGAAGTAGTCAAACTTGTCAGAAATAGTCTTTGCAAGGATAAAAAAGATACCAGAACCCTTGAAAGTTTGATGTTGTTTTTTTTCCATAATGAAGGCAGTATTCACGGACTTTTTGTGATACAGGAATCAGGGTACAAGATTAAAAAAATGTGGTTGTTCTGCAATGTTGGCGGTTTTAGTTCCAGATTCAGCCAACTGTTGAAGGACGCCGGCCTGCCTGTCTGACAGTACCATTATTTTTCGCAAACAAAAGGGGAGATTACTCGGATGAATCATAATGAAGAACAAGAAGCTCTGCAAGAGATTGAACGGGAATATAAATGTAAAATAGACTGTGAAATTGTCAGAGAATTTGATACTCCTGCTTACGATATGAAATATACCGT
>CADCQO010000042.1 GCA_902803585.1 uncultured Ruminococcus sp. | reverse complement strand
CAAAACACCGCCTGCCGCCGTATTGATTAAAAAGGCTTGCGGTATCGAAACCGCTTCGGGCGAACCGAACAAGAAGAAGGTTGCAAAAATCACCCGTGAACAGGTACAGAAGATCGCCGAGCAGAAAATGCCCGACCTCAACGCTGCAAGTATCGAGAGTGCCTGCAGTATGATCGCAGGAACCGCAAGAAGCATGGGTATCGAAGTAGTAGACTGATCGCAGACCCAAGTGGGAGGAAATAAACTCCGATTTTACCACTGAACAGGGAGGATAACCAATGAAACACGGTAAAAAATATGTTGATGCCGCAAAGCTCATCGACAAAACAAAGGCTTACGAAACCAAAGAAGCAATTGATGTATGCCTCAAGACCGCTACTGCAAAGTTTGACGAGACAGTAGAGCTTCATGTAAAGCTCGGCGTTGACTCCCGTCACGCTGACCAGCAGGTAAGAGGTGCTATCGTTCTGCCTAACGGTACTGGTAAGCAGGTAAGAGTTCTCGCTATCTGTAAGGGCGATAACGTAGCAAAAGCACAGGAAGCAGGCGCTGAGTATGTTGGTGCCGAAGAATTTACACAGAAGATTCAGGGCGAAGGCTGGATGGATTTCGATGTACTGATTACTACCCCCGATATGATGGGTCTGGTAGGCCGTCTTGGTAAAATCCTCGGCCCCAGAGGCTTGATGCCTAACCCCAAGGCTGGTACTGTTACACCGGATATTGCCAGAGCTATCAAAGAGGCAAAAGCCGGTAAGATCGAGTATCGTCTGGATAAAACCAATATCATTCACTGCCCCATCGGTAAGGTTTCCTTTGGTACAGATAAGATTTCTGAAAACTTTGATGCACTGCTCAATGCTATTATCAAGGCAAAGCCGGCTGCTGCAAAGGGTCAGTATATCCGTTCCGTAGCACTGACAACCACTATGGGCCCGTCTGTCAGAATCAACCCCGCTAAGATCGGCGGCGCAGTCTGATAACAACAGACAGGATTTTTGGAAATTCTGTGCAGAATTAAAAAAATGCTTGACAAATGATGTCGGGTATGATAATATCATAAATGCTGTTGACCATAGACAGCAGGTGCAAGTTTTGCATAAAGGGTTGTCCCGCCTGCCGAGGTTGTGTGCGTTACGATTTGAACACTCTTGTAGTGTGCGGTAAAGTGCGCCTTCCTCGCAAATGGGAAGGCGCTTTTTTGCGTCAATATACAAGGAGGTGAATTGTTTTGCCCAGTCAGAAGGTTTTAGAGCAGAAGCAGCAGCTGGTAGCAAATCTGGCAGACAGAATTCAGAACTCTGTTGCAGGTGTTATCGTTGATTATAAGGGTATTACTGTAGAGGATGATACAAAGCTCCGTAAAGAGCTGCGTGAGAACGGTGTACAGTACACTGTTATCAAGAATACTCTGATTAAACGTGCTGCCGATAAAGCAGGTCTGAGCGGTATGGATGAGCATCTTAACGGAACTTCCGCTATCGCTACCAGCGCAGAGGACTATGTAGCAGCTGCACGTATTCTCCAGAAGTTTGCTGATACACATGAGCACTTCAATGTAAAGACAGGTTATCTTGATAATGAGGTTATCAGCCTTGAGAAGATCAAGAGCCTTGCTAAGCTGCCCTCAAGAGAGGTGCTGCTCGCCAATGTACTCGGTGCATTCCAGGCACCCATCGCTTCTTTCGCAAGAGCTATTCAGGCTATTGTTGATAAGAACGGTGAAGAAGCTCCCGCAGAAACTGCAGAAGCTTGATTGATGTAAGAAAAAATAATCCTGATATTCGGAGGTAATTTAAAATGGCATCTGAGAAAGTTACAGCTATTGTAGAAGAATTGAAGACATTGACCGTACTTGAGCTCGCTGAGCTGGTACACGCTGTTGAGGACGAATTCGGCGTATCCGCTGCTGCTGCTGTTGCTGTTGCAGCTCCCACAGACGGCGGCGCTGCTGCTGCTGCAGTACAGACCGAGTTTGACGTTATCCTCAAGTCCCCTGGTGCAGGCAAGATCAACGTTATCAAGGTTGTTCGTGCTATCACAGGTCTCGGCCTGAAGGAAGCAAAGGCTCTCGTAGACGAGGCTCCGAAGCCGGTCAAGGAGCAGGTAAGCCAGGAAGAGGCAGAGTCCATCAATAAGCAGCTTGATGAAGCAGGTGCTGAGGTAGAGATTAAGTAATCCTGCCTGACTGAGGTATTGCTGTCAAACTAACACCATGGGAGGTGCAAAAAATGGCAAAATGTGAAATTTGCGGTAAGGTAGTTACCTTTGGTATCAAGGTTTCTCACTCACACAGACGCTCAAACAGAACATGGAAGCCAAACGTCGTTAAGGTCAAGGCGGTAGTCAACGGCAGTCCGAAACGCGTTAATGTCTGCACCCGTTGCCTTCGTTCAGGTAAGGTTACCAGAGCTGTATAAGCTGTTGCCCTTTCTTCGGAAGGGTGTGCAAGTGTAAATCAGGCAACAAACGGACTTTAGCTTCAATCGCAAAAGAAACTGTTTCTGTTTGCGTTCAATATGTATCGGAAAGCACGTCATTCTTCGGGGTGGCGTGTTTTTTGTTATGCTGTCTGTATAAAAAACCGCCGTCTGAGCATCTGCACAGACAGCGGAAGTGTGTCATCAGCAAAATCAACGGTAATAGCGGAGTTTGACTGTTTCTTTATCCCCGTTATAAATGAGAAAACCGTATTCTGCCATGTTATCACGGATGTTTCCCACAACATTCATTTCTTTATAGGTCAGATCATCCTTTTGTTCATACTCCCAGAAAACATTGATAACCTCACGGAAAACAGTGTCGTTCTTTGAATCGGCTGCGCCTTTAGCAAAGTGAATCATAATGGGAGTGATATCATAATCACGTTTGGTGATGGTTTCACTGGGTTCATAGGAGAATTTGCTTACGTCCAGAGGTGTGGTTGGTGGTGCTGAGATCTAAACGGCACATTCCCAGCGGAATCTGAAAGTAATAGGCAGACATAGCATCATAGGAACGTGAGCCGCTTGAATTCTTTGTGTAGCCGTCAAAGTAGCAGCACACACCGTCCAGACTGAGAATATTGCCGGAACGGGGGAGTACTTCTGTTGCTTTGTTTGCAATATACTCATCAGGTACAGCAGAAATAGTGTCTTGATATTTTTATCTGTTCATCATCAAGCACCCAGTTATAAACAAATCTTGCTGTCCCTGCACATTCAAAAAGTTTGGTTCTTTGTTTTTGTTCGGACAGAGCATTACCCTAATCGTCTTGATTATTTTCGGTCAGCTCCTTTATTATTTTCTTTGCTTTATTTGCACGTTTTCCCTGTAGTTTACAACTGAATACAGTAATAATCTGTACTAAATCTTCTACAAGTTCTTCTTGCTCTGTTTTCATACAGCACAACAATTTTTGAAATACTCCTGTTAGCCATACTTTTTATGATTTTCTGCAATCCTTTTCTCTTATCATTCATATCTGAATATTTTATCATATTTATGATGAAAAGTAAATTGTTGTTTTTCGATAAAGCAGAAAAAAATAATATACGGTTTTTGCTTTTTTGTTGTATAATCTTCCATCATTAGCGCAAAAAGAGTTTATTGTTCATATTTTTTGACAAAAGCATTTATTATTTTTCCGCCTCGTGCTATAATGACGCAGGCATTTACCAACAAAATGTTTTGTGAAAGGAATTCGATTGTAATGAAACAAGGCATACGCTTTGCTGTATTGTGTGTAGTGGTACTGACAGTCACGCTGTCAGCTTTTGCTGTTTCTTCAGAAAAATCTCCATCGGTGGAAGAAACCCATCAGGAGGTATTTTGCGGGAACATCAGCAGAGAAAAGAAAGAGCATCTGCATCATGAGTCGGTGTTCGCTGCGCAGGAAAGCAGCAATACTGCTCACGAACATCATACATTATCCGCAGAAACGGTTTCTTCTGTTCCGACAGGAGGGAGTGATGTCACAGAAGATATTTCTCCTGCAGAAATCAGTGTCATTGCCGAAAAGTCCTCTTCAGAACCGCCCGACACAAGTGATACTGTCGGGATAAAAAGTGAACCCGCTGAGGAATCGTCCGAAGAACCGATAGAAATTTATGTTGATAAGGCTGCTAATGAAAAGGTACAGAAAATGCTGCGGGGTACGCTGAGAAAAAACAGTGTTCTGCTCGATGTAGAACAGCTTTATCAGTATCCTGTATTGCCGACGGGGTGTGAGTCCGTTTCGCTGACCATGGCACTGAATTATCTGGGAGAAGAGCTTTCGCTTACGGAGATAGCAGAAAATTATCTGCTTCATTCCGATAATATGGCGGTGGGATTCTGCGGGGATCCGTTTGATGAGGGCGGGGCAGGCATTTATCCGCCGGGACTGATACTGGCTGCACAGAGATATATTGACGAAAAGGGCTGTAAAATTGCGCCGATTGATACAACGGGGACAGAATTGAAGGATTTGTATAAGCTGATGCAGAGCGGCTATCCTGTCATTTTGTGGAGTACATCTGCGCTGTATGACCCGTATACAGATGAAGATGACAGCGATGTGAAAATCGAATTCAACGGTAAACAATATCTTTGGTACACCAACGAACACTGTGTTGTACTGAGCGGTTACGATACAGATAATAACACCGTCACTGTCAATGACCCTGAAATAGGCTGTATGGTTTATGATACCGACCGTTTTCAGGAAATTTATGACGCAACCGGCAGGCTTTCCATTGTGTTGCTGAAATATACCTGAAACAAAACATGAAAACAGACCAGACCTCTGATGATCTTTCATCATTGGTCTGGTCTTTTGTCGGAGCGGAACACTGTTTTCCGAAAGCAGAGAGCCGTTCTGCCGCTGTCCGTTATTCATATTTCAGGTTGGCGGGGCTGGCAAGGCTGGCGCAGAGTGCAGAAAGAGAAGCTCTGACGCCGGTATCCGCTTTGGGATAGCTGTAAGAGAGGGTACAGACGATCGTTTGCTCAAACGGCTTTGTGAAACCGTTGGGCATTTTTGCGCTGAAGAATACATTGATTCTGGAGAAGTTTTTGTCCTGTGAGAGCGTTTTGTCTGCCTTCAGGGAAAATTTTTCGGGCGACAATACCGAAACAACATCGCTGTCGATACGGCACAATGACAGAGAAAGGGAATAGGTTCCGCTGTCATCGGAAGAAGCCTGTGTTTCCTGCGGCTGTGAAATGCTTTTGACGTAGTACATGGAACCGCCGACTGCGGCAATATTGCCTTCATGAAAAATGCGGCCGCTGGTGATGTCCTGCGGTATTGCTCCGATCGTGTCGGGAAAAGGTACGGTATAATCCTGACCGTAATACTCAAATGTCAGTTCAAATTCCGAAGGTTTGTGCACGCCTGCGGCAATCAGGTAGATCAGATAGGCATCTGTACCGGTATCACTGTTTGTGCTGACTTCATAGACCATCGGATTATACCGCCATTTGTAGGTTGTTTCGTCTGTTTTAGCATCGCCGTTATGCGGACGGATAAAGGTTTGCTTATCAAAATAGTTCAGATAGCTCGATTGTACAACAGCGGTAATGATGGTGACTTTCTCACAGGAAACAAGATAATCGTCAAAGTATTTTTTGCTGTAAGGTACAATGTTGACCGCTGCAGTAGTGAGATGGAGATTTTTTTCAATATCAGCGGTATGTATCTGAGAGGTGTGCGAAGTAACAGAAGAATTTTCCTTTGAAGGAAAGAACATTGCCTGACCGCAGCCAACAGCAGTCAGGACGATCAACAGCGCAAGAATCAAAACGAGGGTGCTGCGAAGGATAGGACGCAAAAAAGCTGCTTTTATCTTCATAGTGACCTCCTGATGAAACAGACTGTATGTGCCGGTGTGTCAGTTTTTCAGGCTCTGCATGGGTGCAGGAATTCTTCCGCCGCGTGAAATGAACTTTGCGGGAGATTTGGGGTTGATGTCCATGATGGGGCCGTTGCCGAGCAGACCGCCGAAATTCAGTTCCTCGCCTGCCTGCTTGCCGATAGCCGGAATCAGGCGTACAGCGGTTGTTTTGGAGTTGACCATGCCGATAGCAGCCTCATCAGCGATAATGCCGGAAATGATCTCTGCGGAAGTATCGCCGGGAATGGCGATCATATCCAGACCCACTGAGCAGACAGCCGTCATTGCTTCCAGTTTTGTAAGGGAAAGTGCCTTGCTGCGGGCAGCCTCTATCATTCCGGCATCTTCCGTTACAGGAATAAATGCGCCGGAAAGTCCGCCAACATGAGAAGAGGCCATGACGCCGCCCTTTTTGACGGCATCGTTCAGCAGTGCCAGACAAGCGGTTGTGCCGTGTGCGCCGCACTGCTCCAGACCCATTTCCTCAAGGATATAGGCGACAGAGTCACCGATAGCGGGTGTCGGCGCCAGAGAAAGGTCAACGATGCCAAAAGGAACACTCAGGCGCTGAGCGGCTTCTTTTGCAACGAGCTGACCGGTGCGGGTGATCTTGAAAGCGGTTTTCTTGACAATGTCTGCTACTTCGGTAATGTTGCAGCTGCCTGCCTTTGCTAAAGCGGCTCTGACAACGCCGGGACCGGAAACACCTACGTTGATCACACAGTCAGGTTCGCCGGCACCATGAAAAGCACCTGCCATAAAGGGGTTGTCCTCCGGTGCATTGCAGAATACCACCAATTTGGCGGCACCGATACAATCCCTGTCGGCTGTCAGTTCAGCCGCCTGACGGATTACTCTGCCCATTTTTGCGACAGCGTCCATATTGATGCCTGCCTTTGTACTGCCGATATTGACAGAAGAGCAGACTTTTTCGGTAGAAGCAAGGGCTTCGGGGATACTTTCGATCAAAGCGTAGTCGCCGGGTGCAAAGCCCTTATGCACCAGAGCGGAATAGCCTCCGACAAAGTTCACGCCGACTGTATCAGCGGCCTTGTCGAGTGCTTTGGCGAATTTTACAGGACTCATTGTCGGACACGCCGCCGCCAGCATAGCGATGGGCGTAACAGAGATGCGCTTGTGAATGATCGGGATACCGTATTCTTTGCTGATATCCTCGCCGGTTTTTACTAAGTTTTTGGCATAGCGGCAGATCTTATCGTACACCTTGCCGCACGCCTTGTCGATATTATCATCAATACAGTCGAGCAGGGAAATACCCATAGTGATGGTTCTCACGTCCAGATTTTCGTGGTCGATCATATTGATGGTTTCCAATATATCATGTGAATTGATCATGCTGACACCTACCGTCCTTTACTGGATGCTGTTCAGATTTTGTGCATGGCGTTGAAAATATCCTCATGCATAACATGGATCTTTACGCCCATTTCCTCGCCTTTAGCGGTCAGACTGTCGACCAGCTGAGAGAAGGGAACGGTACATTTTGTGATGTCTACGAACATAATCATCGCAAACATTCCCTGCAAAACAGACTGTGTGACTTCAACAATATTGACGCTGACCTCAGCGCATTCAGCGGCTACTTTTGCCAGAATACCGACTGTATCCTTACCTAAAACTGTAATTACTGCATTCATACTATGATGACCTCCTTTTTCAGCGTGCTGTTTTAACGGCACAGGTTTATTATCCTATTTTTTGACAGTATTGTCAAGGGGGCGTTTGATTTTCTGTCCGGCAGTGATGATAGGTGAAAGAACCTTTTCCCAAAAAACATTTACACTTTCCGCAGATTATGCTAATATAGGTAATAGCACGGACGCAAATTTCCGGAAGAGGCGCAGAAGGGCTTTCTGTCGGAAACACAAGAAACTAAGGAAGTGTGAAGTATGTGGAAAAAGGTTTTGAAAGCGGCGGCAGTCGGACTGACGGTTATGTGTCTGATGAACAGTGCAGGCACCGCGGGCATGATACCGGAAACGTCACTGACAGTCTGTGCCGTACAGACACAAGGCGATTTTAGTTATGAGCTTTCAGAGGACGGCAATACCGCCGTTATCACCGCTTATCATGGAAAGGGCGGGAAGGTGGCGGTGCCGGATACAGCCGGCGGAAAACCCGTTTCTGCCATCGGAAGCGATGCTTTTGATAATAACGAAAGCGTGACAGAAGTCACCGTTCCGGAGGGTGTGGTCAAAATCGGGAAAAATGCTTTCAAGGGCTGTAATGGCATGACAAAGATCACCCTGCCCGAAGGTCTGGAGGAAATTGGTGAATATGCGTTCTGGTACTGTACAAAGCTGACCGAAGCGGTACTGCCGGAAAGCATGAAGCATATCGGTTCATATGCGTTTTTTAACTGTACCAGCCTGAAAAGTGCAGTCATTCCCGAAGGAATGGAAACTATCGGAGGATGGGCTTTTTCCGGCTGCGGCGGTCTGGCAAATGTAAATGTGCCTGCCAGCGTAAAGATTGTGGGAAGCTGTGCCTTTGACAACACGGGATGGTATGCCAGTCAGAATTCCGGTGATGTGATGATCGGGTCATGCTATTACAAGTATAAAGGGGAAATGCCCGATAATTATGTGGTGTCAATGCCTGAAGAAACTACTGTCATAGCAGACGGCGCCTTTTCTGAATGCAGTCACCTGACAGGGATTTTTCTGCCGTCAGGTATTACGAGAATCGGAAGCAGTTTGTTTTATCACTGCAGGCATCTGGCAGAAATCACACTGCCCCAGAGTGTGACAACGGTTGAAGCAAATGCGTTTTTCGGCTGTGAGAACCTGAAAAGCATCACTCTGCCGGACAGTGTAGAGGAATTGGGTGAAAATGCTTTTTCAGAATGTCTGACGCTGACAAGAGTAGTATTGCCGCAAAATCTCAGGCATATCGGAGAAAGTGCATTTGTTGGGTGTTATCAGTTGTCTGATGTGATTTATGTCGGCACAAGGGAGAGCTTTGACCGCATTATGATGGACGACAGGACAAGAGAACTGCTGTTGTCGAAGATTACTTTTGTCAGCTCATCGCAGGATGTCCCAAAGGCTGATGTATCATCAACAGGAAGACAGAACGGCAGCAGAGGAGGAGAAGGAGCAGGAGAAGGAGCAGGAAACGCTTCCGCACGGAGAGCAGCAGCGTCAGCGGCGATTGAGTCGGAAAACAAAGTATGGCGCATTGTTATTATGATTGGTATCGGGTTTATTGTCCTTATGCTGCTGCTGTTCATTATCAGGGCAGTTGTGGGTATGTTTAAACGCCGCACACAAT
>CADCQO010000041.1 GCA_902803585.1 uncultured Ruminococcus sp. | reverse complement strand
GAGTGCTTTGGGCTACATAGAGGACGAAGCACCTCGTATGGTAAAAACGCCCTGGTTTGAAGAAGCAATTCCCTTTGATATGGCGGCGGAAATCGGCACGAAGAAAGTCATCACCGACCATTCCAGCATAGGCCTTGTCATCACGACAGACGGCAGTATCAGCGACATTGAACGCAGTGAGTATGAAGAAGCCGAAGAGCGGGTGATCCGTGAACTGCAGGAGATCAACAAGCCGTTCATTGTCCTTCTGAACTGTACAGAGCCGCAGAGCAAGGCATCTCAGCAGCTGGCACAGCAGCTCAGTGAAAAGTACGGTGTGCCGGTAGAGCCTGTGAGCTGTATAGAACTGGACGAAAACGAGATCAAGCGTATTCTGGCACGTGTCCTGTTTGAATTCCCCGTCAAGGAAATCAAGGTTGATATGCCGAAATGGGTTTCTTCTCTGGAAAAATCCCACTGGCTGAGAAGCAAGCTGTTTGCCGTGATACAGCAGAGCGCACAGAGTGCCGAAAAAATCCGTGAAGTCAGCGATATTGCGGATAAAATCGCTGCATGCGAATATGTGGTAAGGGCAGAAACAAGCTCTGTCGATCTGGGTCTGGGTCATGCCCGCCTGAGGGTAGAACTGGACGGCGCATTATTTTATCGTGTCATGGGCGAGAAAACAGGTTTCACTATTCAGGACGAAGGCGGTCTTCTGGACGTTATGCTTTCTCTGGCGGAAACGAAACGCAAATATGAGCGGTTGCAGCAGGCGTATGAGGACGTAAACGAAACAGGCTACGGTATTGTCATGCCGACAATGGAGGAACTGACGCTGGAAGAACCTGAAATTATCAAGCAGGGCGGCCGCTATGGTGTGCGGCTGAGAGCAAATGCGCCTTCTATTCATATGATGAAAACGACCATCAAGACGGAGATCACGCCGATTGTCGGTTCAGAGCAGCAGTCAGAAGAGTTAGTGGGCTATCTGCTGAAAGAATTTGAGGAACAGCCCGCTAAAATATGGGAGTCCAATATTTTCGGAAAATCGCTCCATGAGCTGGTGAATGAAGGGCTGCAGAACAAGCTTTACCGTATGCCTGCCGATGCCCGCAAGAAGATGAAAGAAACGATTGAGCGTATTATCAACGATGGCTGTAACGGTCTGATCTGTATTATTCTGTAATGGTGCGGATAGCGGTTAACTGACGGCGGTTAACTGCTATCTTTTTTTGGATAAAATCCCTTTGTGCTGCATATATTTGTCGCAGAAAGGAGTGTATGTCATGATGTGGAAGGAAAAAGTGTTCTGGAGCAGCATTGTCGGTTTTTTTGTCGTGAGTCTGCTGGGAACGGCGGCGCACTATTGGTATGACCTGTCAGGACAGAATCCTGTTGTGGGATTCTTTGCACCCGTCAATGAAAGTGTGGGCGAACATCTGAAACTGCTGTTCTATCCGTATGTGCTGTATGTGCTGGTGGAATATCTGATTTACGGACGAAAGCAGAAGGACTTTCTGTTTTCGCGCGGACTGGGACTGGTGTGCGGTCTGCTGTCGATTCCTCTGATTTACTTCAGCTATACGCTGCTGACAGGAAAAAGCATTCTGGCGGTGGATATCATGATATTTTTCTTTGCGGTAGGGCTGGCGTTTTATCTGAGTGCCCGCAGGCTGCTGAAGCGATAAGGCAAGTGCTGCTGCAAAGTTGATTTCTGGGAACAAATATGCTATGATAGACTTCATGATACAGGACGGTGAATGCACATGGCGATTTTAACAGTCAATAAATTATCAATGGAGTTCGGACAGCAAAAGCTGTTTGACGATATGACATTTGAAGTACAGGACGGCGACCGCATCGGTCTGATCGGTGTCAACGGGTGCGGTAAATCCACGCTGTTCAAACTGCTGACGGGAGAATATGAGTCCTCGTCAGGAGATATTATTCTGAATAAAAACACCCGTATCGGCTATATGGAACAGCACGTCTGCCGCAATCTGGAAATTTCAGCGTATGATGAAGTGCTGACGGTTTTTCAGGATCTGATCGAAGCAGAAGAGGAACTGGAACAGCTTAATACAGCGATTGCCTCCAGAACAGGCAATCTTGAAAGTATGATCGAGCGGCAGGCATTTCTGCACGATCTGTATACCCGCCGTGAAGGGCTGACCTATCGGGCAAGAGCCAGATCAGCCCTTCTTGGTCTGGGATTTGATGATGAACATATCCGGCTGCCGATCCGTTCCCTGAGCGGCGGTCAGCGGGCAAAGCTGCAGTTGGCGAAACTCCTGCTGTGCGATGCCAATCTTTTGCTGCTCGACGAGCCGACCAACCATCTGGATACCCATGCGGTAGAATGGCTGGAGGAATATCTGATGGGCTGCCGGTGCAGTTTTATCGTTATTTCGCATGACCGCTATTTTCTGGATAAGGTTACCAACCGCACCTTTGAGCTTGAAAATAAAAAAATGACTCCCTACAAGGGCAATTATTCCGCTTATCTGCCCCAGCGCACCGAAAGACGGCTTACTGCACAGCGTGTATATGACAATACTGTCCGTGAAATCAGCCGTCTGGAGGGGATTATTGAACAGCAGCGACGGTGGAATCGTGAGAAGAATATCCGTACTGCCGAAAGCAAGCAGAAGATTATCGACCGTCTGGAGCAGAACCTTGAACGTCCTGAAGCTGTTCCCGAAAGCATGACGTTCCGTCTGGGCATCAATCAGCAGAGCGGCGAAGACGTGCTGGAAGTGACGGACGTATCCCTTTCTTTCGGAGAACAGCCGTTGTTCCGCAATGTGTCGATGGAGATTCATCGGGGCGAAAAAATCTTTCTTCTGGGGCCGAACGGCTGTGGAAAAACGTCCCTTATCAAAACACTGCTTGGTCAGTATCAGGCGCAGAGCGGGCGTATCCGTTACGGTGTCGGCGTAAAGAAGGGCTACTATGACCAGATACAGAGCGGCATGGACAGCAGCAAAACGGTTTTTGAAGAAATTGCAGACAGCTTTCCTTCTATGACAAATACGGAGATCCGCAGCACGCTGGCAAGACTGCTTTTCAAAAACGATGACGTTTTCAAGCCTCTTTCTACACTCAGCGGCGGTGAGAGAGCAAAAGTACTTCTGACAGAGCTGATGCTTTCCCGTGCGAATTTCCTTTTGCTGGACGAGCCGACCAACCATCTGGATATCAACTCCTGTGAAGCTCTTCAGCAGGCACTGGAAGAGTACGAAGGTACCTTGCTGATCGTATCACATGACCGTTATCTTATCAACAGTTTGGCTGACAAGATATTTTATCTGACCAATGAGGGAATACAGGTTTATGAAGGAAACTATGAGAGTTTTCTGAAAAAATTCCAGCCCTTTGCACAGGAAAAAGCACAGCCCGCCGCACCGCAGACTGAAAAGCAGGCGGAGTATAAAAACAAGAAAGAGCGTGATGCACTGCGCCGCAGACAAAAAGCCCGTATTGCGAAACTGGAACAGGAAATTTCTGAAGCAGAGGACAGGGTAAGCGCACTGAATGCAGAACTGAGTGAACCTGAAAATGCGTGCAGCTATGAAAAAACGCTGGAACTGACAGAAGCCATTGACAAGGCACAGCACCAGCTGGAGGCGCTGTACAGTGAGTGGGAAAGCACTTCTCTGCTGTTGGACGAGCTGGACGAAACATAAAAAAACGGCACGTTCAGAACGTGCCGCCGGAATGGGTGTTTTTTGAGTATCAGCCGAGTGTCTTTTCGTCCAGAAGGAACGGTTTCATATCCTCCAGAAATTCTTCGGAGGGTTCTTCATCGGGCAATTCAAGTGTCATAGGATTGGTAATATCAAGGCTGATAATACCAATAAGGGAATGGGCATCAATCGTATAAATATCTGAAACAAGGTTGATTTTCAGCTTATCATACTTAGCCGTAACAGCGGCAAACTGCTTGACGTGCGTGAGATCATGCAAAAAGATTCTGGTAGTGTACATATTGACCCCGTCCTTTCAGATCGTAGCTTTCCTGTGTGAGGGCTGGATTCTGTCAGCCTGACTGGTAACAACTATGACATTATTGTAACAATAAATATCGGTCAGGTCAACCAAATTTCTTAAAAAAACGGACAGTTTGTTATTTTCAGACGAAAATCCATAAAATGGCCGCAGTGTCGCAAATTTTAGTTTTTTTTGACAAGAGGGGTAAAAGCATGAAAGTGAAAATATTGACGCTTGGCTGCAAAGTCAATCAATTTGAATCACAGGCGATGTTCCGTATGCTGACGGACAACGGTTATACGGTTGTGGACGAAAACGAGCCTGCTGATATTGCCATACTCAATTCCTGCGCTGTTACACAGGTCAGCGAGCAGAAAGCGGTGAAGCTCCTGCACCGCCTGAGAAGGGAAAACCCCTTTTCTGTTATCGTGCTGACAGGCTGTATGGCGCAGACAGTGACAGAAAAGGATAAACGCCTGTCTGATGTGGACATTATTCTGGGCAATAAACGCCGTCAGGATCTGATTCCCGTGCTTGAGCAGTACTTGTCTGCCCGTCAGCCGATGACCTGCGTAGAGCCGTACGCCGGAAAAGATGATTATGAAGCCCTTTATGTGGACGATTTCCTGCACCGCACCAGAGCTTTTCTCAAAATCGAGGACGGCT